>NZ_CALFLA010000078.1 GCF_937880195.1 uncultured Blautia sp. | reverse complement strand
CAACTGATTCCAATGTCAACATGTATGTAGTTTTGAATATGCAAAAGAGAGATAAACTGTAGTGTGAATGCACTGCAGTTTTTTTGTATATAAGAAACTTACTTTTTCCACTAGATTAGAAAGGATACCATATGTTAAAAATTAACAGAGAAGAACTGCTGGAACTTACCAGAAGAATGACTGTATCAAGAAATGCTATGACACGTATAGCAGGAGGTTATATAGATAAAGACGGATTTATTGACGGAACCTTTAATACAAATTTTCTAAATCTGTCTGCAAAGGAAAAGACCAGAAATTTGTCTCTGGCAAAAAAGATTCCCTTTGCTGATACAAATAAAAACCTGAAAAGATACGTATTTAATGGAATAGATTCCGCGTCCATACGTCAGCTATTAATGGGATTAAAAACCTGCGGACTGAAAAATGACGCTTTACTGGATACCTTTTATGAATTGGTCAGCGAACAGTATTGCTGTTCTTATGATTATGCAGTGTTTTTCTTTCATAGTACTTATGATATTCCTATAAAAGGAGCAGACAAAGAAAGCCTTTGGGACTCTGAAGAAGTATATGAATATCTGATCTGCGCTTTATGTCCTGTGTCAGGGGATTACGAACCGGGAGATCCGGAATTTGGATTTATATTCCCGGCTTTTTGCGACAGAACAGAAGACCCGGATTACATAGATATATACGAGAAGAATCCTGACAGGCCTCATATAACGCTGTACAATATTCTGGGAGTAAACGCTGACAGGTAAGTGAAAGATAAAAGTCTGAAAAAAGAATAAAAAAACCATAAAATCCCTTGCTTTTTCTGAGGAAGTTGTCATAATAAAGATAAAGAATATGGAAGGGAGTGATTGCCGATGGATATTCAGTTATCGGATGAAGTCTCACAGGCATATCTGGCAGAGGTAGAAGATATTCTTAATAATAAAGAATTTCTTTCTCTCAGCCTTTATGAGCATCACCAGTGGACAACAAGATTCATGCACAGCGTGAATGTTTCCTATATTTCATGGAAGCTTGCGAAGAAATTGGGCTGCGATGCAAAGGTAGCTGCAAGAGCAGGACTTTTACATGATTTTTGTCCTTATGATTTTCGTAAGGCAACACCTACAGGAGAGCATCAGGCATTTTACCATCCCAAAGCTGCGGCAGAAAACAGTGTAAGGACATTTGATATTGGAGAAAAGGAATGGAATGCAATCTTGTCGCACATGTTCCCGTTGGGACCGATTCCAAAGAACAGAGAAGCATGGATCATCACCATGGCAGATAAGATATGCGCCAGTCTGGAGTTATGCCATATTGCAGTTGCTCTGGCAAGACGTAATCGGGTAGTTGTATCTGCCTCTGTATAAAGACAAGGCCTGCTGTTTTTTACAGCAGGCTTCGTTATTGTTATGAGACAGATAAAACTATGAATTATAAGAATAACATATGAGGTAAACAAATGAAAAGATTTACAAAAAAAGAGATTTTTTCCATCCCTAATCTTATGGGATATTTTAGGATTCTTTTGATTCCTGTATTTTGCTATCTGTATATGACGGCAGAAACAGAAAGAGAGTATTTATATGCGGCCCTAGTGGTGCTTATATCCAGCCTGACAGATTTATTTGACGGAAAGATTGCAAGACGTTTTAATATGGTAACAGAGCTTGGAAAGGCCTTAGATCCCATTGCTGATAAACTGACACATGCCGGACTTGCCTTTTGCCTCGCCTCACGCTATTCTCTGATGTGGGGATTGATTGCTCTTCTTGTGATAAAAGAAGGATATATGGGAATTATGGGGCTTATCTTTCTGAAAAAGGGCAAAATGCTGGATGGAGCTATGTGGTTTGGAAAGATATGTACAGCGGTTCTCTTTGTAGGAATGCTTGTACTGTTTTTGTTCCCTGGTCTTTCAGAAGTCTGGGTGAACGGAATGATTATCATTATGATGGCAGTAATGGCAGTGACTTTGTGTATGTACATTCCTGTCTTTAAAAAAATGAAGGATGAGAATTGAAGCATGGGCTACTGTTTTTGATTATATAAATAAAAAAGGAGACAAAGATGTTTGAGAGGATTGATTATCTGGTAAAAAGAATTGACGGAGATTATGCTTATTTACAGAGGACTGATAATGCGGAAGAAGAGCCCAAATGCGTGGCAATGGCGCTCCTTCCTCCTGAGGTGATGGAAGGCAGTACAGTGGCCTATGAGATGCTTCAGTATACTATGGCTGAATGAATATAGAAGAGAATACCTGAAAACAGAGAACAAAGGGGACAAGTCTGTTTTTAATTTTCTAAAAAATAAGGAGATGTGAATAAATCACATCCCCTTTATTTTTTATCTGAATATTATTCCTGCGGGCCAGCAGCAACAAGTGCTTTACCAGCTTCGTTTCCTTCGTATTTGGAGAAGTTGTTAATGAATCTCTGAGCAAGATCTTTAGCTTTAACTTCCCACTCTGCAGCGTCTGCATAAGTGTCGCGAGGATCAAGAATATTTGTATCAACGCCCGGAAGCTCTGTAGGAACTTCAAAGTTGAAGTATGGGATCTTCTTGGTCGGTGCGTTGTTGATATCTCCGTTAAGGATTGCATCGATGATACCACGTGTATCTTTAATGGAGATACGTTTGCCGGAGCCGTTCCATCCTGTGTTTACAAGATAAGCTTTAGCGCCGTTTGCTTCCATTCTCTTAACAAGCTCTTCTGCGTATTTTGTCGGATGCAGCTCAAGGAAAGCCTGTCCGAAGCATGCGGAGAAAGTAGGTGTCGGCTCTGTGATACCACGCTCTGTACCAGCAAGTTTAGCTGTGAATCCAGACAGGAAGTAGTACTGTGTCTGCTCCGGTGTCAGGATAGATACTGGAGGAAGTACGCCGAAAGCATCTGCAGAAAGGAAGATTACATTCTTAGCTGCAGGAGCTGCGGATACCGGACGAACGATTTTTTCGATGTGGTCGATCGGATAAGAAACACGAGTGTTTTCTGTAACGCTCTTGTCGTCAAAGTCAATCTTTCCATCTTTATCAAGTGTAACGTTCTCAAGAAGAGCGTTGCGTTTGATCGCATTGTAGATATCCGGCTCAGATTCTTTGTCAAGGTTGATAACCTTTGCATAGCATCCGCCTTCGAAGTTGAAGATTCCGTTGTCATCCCAGCCGTGCTCGTCGTCACCGATAAGGAGACGTTTCGGGTCTGTGGAAAGTGTAGTTTTTCCTGTTCCGGAAAGTCCGAAGAAGATAGCGGTGTTTTCACCGTTCATATCTGTGTTTGCAGAGCAGTGCATGGAAGCGATGCCCTTCAGAGGCAGGTAGTAGTTCATCATAGAGAACATACCTTTTTTCATTTCTCCGCCGTACCATGTGTTCAGGATAACCTGCTCACGTGTAGTAATGTTGAACATAGCGGCTGTCTCAGAGTTCAGACCAAGCTCTTTATAGTTCTCAACTTTTGCTTTGGAAGCGTTGTATACAACGAAATCAGGCTCAAAGTTCTCAAGCTCTTCTTCAGAAGGAGTGATGAACATGTTCGTTACAAAGTGTGCCTGCCAAGCTACCTCAACGATGAAACGGATAGCCATACGTGTGTCATGGTTTGCACCGCAGAAAGCGTCAACTACAAAAAGTCTCTTATTTGAGAGCTCTTTCAGAGCGATTTCTTTACAGGTATTCCATGCTTCCTGAGAAGCTGGATGGTTGTCGTTTTTGTACTCATCGGAAGTCCACCATACAGTGTCTTTGGAGTTCTCGTCCATAACGATGAATTTGTCTTTAGGAGAACGTCCAGTGTAGATACCAGTCATAACGTTGACTGCACCAAGCTCACTTTCCTGGCCTTTTTCAAAGCCTTCAAGTTCTGGTTTTGTTTCCTCTTCATATAACACTTCATAAGAAGGGTTATATACGATCTCAGTGGTTCCGGTAATGCCATACTTGGTTAAATCGATTTTTGCCATCTTACATTTACCTCTTTTCTTAAAATAGTAATAGGATAACAACCTGTCTGACAGGATTTATGCTATCTGATTTGAAAGAAGTGGAACTATAGCTTTCCTCTATATATTATACATAAAAACAGGACAAAATCAACCAGAAAATAGTGAATAAATAATTTTTTAACAAAGATAAAAGTCATTAGGAATATCCGCTTCAATCAGGATTTCTCTGTTTTCAAAGGGCTGGATAAGAGAGACTTTCCAGGCGTGGAGAGCTGCTCTTGCAAAAGAAAAAGGTTCAGGAACTGTCCGTGAACCGGAATACAGGGTATCTCCGAGAAGGGGATGGCCTGTAGCTTTCATATGAACGCGGATCTGGTGCGTGCGTCCAGTATCCAGGCGAAGAGAAAGAAGGGATCATTGGTCTGTGCTTTTGATAACCCGGTAATGGGTAACGGCTTTTTTATATTGAGGCTGCAGACTATAGTCAGGAACAGCAGAAGAATGGGGCGGACATATCATTTTTCTGGAATCGTCAGGATCCGGTGCAATGGGCAGATCGATTGTATGCCATACTCGGGAATCTTCTGGCAGAAAGCCATGTACTAAGGCAAGATATTCTTTTTGGAAATGTCCCTGGGAACGCTGATTCTGAAGTCTTGCGGCAGCCGGCTGGTTTTTGGCGAAAATTACAATGCCGGAGGTTTCCTTATCAAGACGGCCAACAGAACGTATGGTAACATTTTTTCCTTTGGAATGAAAATAATAGGCTGCCTGATTAGAAAGACTGTCATGGTAGTGACTGCCGCAGGGATGGGTAACAATGCCGGCTGGTTTATTGACAGCAAGAAGATCCTGGTCTTCGTAAAGAATCTGAAGGGGAGGAAGATGATCCGGCGGCATGATAAGGTGATCAGAACCGGAAATATGGCTTTCTTCCAGACAGACGGTCAGAATGTCTCCGGGAAGAGCCGAATCTGTGACACGGCATTTCACGCCGTTTCTGGTGATTCCTTCAGAACGGAATTTGGCCTGAGAGATTTGCTTTTTTGTAAGCCCTGCCTGGATGCGGAGAATCTGTCCCACATTGGCGGATCCATCTGTTTCTTTTACAATAATTTTGAGAATACGTTCCATAAATGAAATCCTCTTGTTTTTATAAAATAAAAAACCGGAAAACCTATCATAAGGCTTTCCGGTGAAAAAGAGCAGGGGATGAGAGAATCGAACTCCCACCAAAGGTTTTGGAGACCCCTATCATACCATTTGACCAATCCCCTATGTGATTACTGTTGTAATTATACATACAAAAGAAACATTTGTCAAGTACAAAAGCGGAGATGGAGGGATTTGAACCCTCGCGCCGGTTGCCCGGCCTACCGCATTTCGAGTGCGGACCCTTCAGCCACTTGGGTACATCTCCGTAGCCCTTTTAAGGACTGTTTATTATTATATCGGCTGGAGAGCCATAAGTCAAATTTTTTTTAAATCTGTTTCTTGACGCAGGCAAAAAGCTATACTATGATAATAGGAAAAATGGTGCGATACTTATAAAAGCAGTTGAGGAGGCAATATGGATACTAAAAAAGAAGCAATTTTAAAAGCCGCTCGGGATCTGACAGAGAATTATGATAAAGAAGAGCTGTTTATGCCGAAAAACGGCAGAAGCCTTCCTAACAGGGCCGTGATCATTGATCTGGTAAGAGATCTCCGTTCCGTGATCTTTCCGGGATATTTTGGTGAGGACACAGCAGCCAGGATGTTTCCAGGACAGTTTACAGCATATCTGCTTAATGACTTTTACGACAGAATGAAGAAACAGGTAGAGATTGCTTTTCTTTATGCTGATCAGAATATGGAAAAAAAAGAAGCGGAAGAAAAGTCAGAGAATATCTGCTCGAATTTTTTTAGGCAGCTTCCAGAGGTACAGAAGAGGCTTTTGAAGGATGTGCAGGCAGGGTTTGACGGCGACCCGGCAGCAAAGAGCAGGGAGGAGATCATTTCTTCTTATCCGGGCCTGTTTGCTATTTATGTATACCGTCTGGCACATATTCTTTATAAAGATAAGGTTCCCTATATTCCAAGGATCATGACGGAGTATGCTCATGGAAAAACCGGAATTGATATTAATCCGGGAGCAGAAATTGGGGATTACTTTTTTATTGACCATGGCACAGGGGTTGTAATTGGCGAGACAACAGAGATTGGCAATAATGTAAAACTTTATCAGGGCGTGACCTTAGGAGCCCTTTCTACCCGTCAGGGACAGCAGCTGGCGGACGTCAAGCGTCATCCGACAATCAGGGATAATGTAACGATCTATTCGAATTCTACTGTTTTGGGAGGAGAGACGATCATAGGGGAAAACACCATCATTGGCGGAAATACCTTTATTACATCCTCTATTCCGGCAAATACCAAGGTCAGCGCTAAGAGCCCGGAGCTTGTGATCAAGAAGCCGAAAAATACCGTTGCCAAGACAGATGTGTGGGACTGGGAAAGTTGATTAAAATAGGGTAAAATTAAATAGTTTGGGGTAAGTCAGCTGTCAGGGCTGGCTTATTCTTTTTTTAGCGGATACGGCTGTTATGTTACAGTATCTGGTTCGAGTATTTACTTTTACATTTTTCTTAAAAAAATAAAAAATAAATTTTTTTAAAAAAAGTATTGACATATGATGATTTATATTATATACTAACGAAGTCGGTTGAGCACAGAGCAAAACAACAAAGCTCACAGCGGTACACGCGGGTGTAGTTCAATGGTAGAACACCAGCCTTCCAAGCTGGATACGTGGGTTCGATTCCCATCACCCGCTCTTATGCGATAGTGGCGTAGTTGGTAACGCGCGACCTTGCCAAGGTCGAGACCGCGGGTTCGAGCCCCGTCTATCGCTCTTAAGAGTCAGGAAGAGTCCTGACTCTTTTTTTCTTGTTTAATCGAATAGATGATTTTAATTCTTAATCTGGAAAGCAACAAGAGCGATATTCCAGTATCCTTGTTTATTCAGTTCTCTTTCAAATTCCCTGAGCTTATTCATACAGGAGTCAGAAAGCTCTGCAATTTCTGTATTTTCCCAGGAAGATCTGCTGCTGTTTTGTTCAGCTGTTTTCATCTGATATTAAGCCTCCTGTTTTTCGTGATCTACCAGACTGTAAAAAGAAAAAAGATAAAGTCCGCAGATTCCTACCAGTCCGTAAATGATCCTGGACAGCCAGCTCATGCTTCCAAACAGCAGGGAAACCAGGTTCAGATTAAAAAATCCGATCAGCCCCCAGTTGATAGCGCCGATCACCACAATAGTCAATGAAAAGTATTGAAGAAATTTATGATCCATAAGTCACCATCCTTTCGTACCTTTATTATAACAAAAGGACAAAAAAATATTCGCAGCATTTGTTTTGCCGCGAATATTTTTTAAAATTATTTGATCTTCAGTATCTGGGACGTTACGTTTCCGCCGCCGAAGCTAAAGGCTTCTCCGGCCTGAAGGGTAACGTCTGATTCGTCAATAAGAGAAAATGCCTGACATACGCTTACTGCCTGACCTGGCTGAACCTCGGTCATAAACTGGTCAATGGCCGCATCGTTTGATTCTGGAATGGCGGCGGCAAGTACCTGGCCATTCTGATATGCCTGGAGATTAACGTCTACCATGGCGCTGGACGCCGCTGTTCCATTATTGCTGTAATCATAATATACAAGAAGACAGGGAGCCCCGGAAAAATCCTTTGCGATGCGGTGCTGCTTATAGTGTATCGTAAACTTTTCGTTGCTCATATCAATGGTTCCGTCAGCAGAAGCCTCCGGCGCTGCAGGTGTTTCATTGGCGTCTGCGTTTTCCATTTCCTCCAGAGACTGGTTGATCTCATCCTGAACGTTGGTAAAGTTTGCCGACATCATTTTTACAGTTTCGCCATCAAGGGCTACGATCTTCCACTTGCCGCCAGCTTTTATCAGAGGATAGGTGATCTCTGTTTCTGCAAAGGTATTGGAGATAGCAGCTGATTTTTCTTCCAGAAGAGCCGCCAGCTTTTGCTGGGTTTCTTCTTCTGTAAGCTGCTGACCGGAAAAGGCGGTAGCGACGATCTGCTTCAGAAATTCCGTGATGGTTTCTTTGTAAATATCGGATCCGTCAATGTACTTGATCTTTGTTGTAATGCTTGCAGTTTCATTAATGATATTAAATTCTGTTTTTTTGATGGAGAAGGTCATTTTCTGGTTGACATTCTGGAAAAAGGTTTTGTATGCTTCATTTGTGATATCTGCATTGTCCAGAGCAGACAGGTCATTGCTTTGAAGCTGCGCTTTCATTCCATCAAAGTTCATCTTTTGAACATCTGTCAGGAAGGTTTTGACTGTTTCAATAGGCTGCTGGCGTTCCCAGAAATAGTAGCCCGCAGCTCCTGCAGCTGCAAGAACCAGGATCACCAGAAAAATGATCAGTCCTTTTTTCTTTCTTTTTTTCTTTTTGACAGGGGCAGCATATTCCGGCTCATCCGTATACACGTCTCTGTTTTCTGTCTCAGAAGCAAGAGTTTCTTCTTTGAGATTCTCCTTATTTTCTGTATTCATAAGTCCTCCTTATTTACTTTATCATCCCCATATGATACCCTTTTATTATAGCAGAGCCCCGTCTGATTTGGCAAGCTGATAAAATGCTGTCGCTAAAGGCGCTTGGAGGGGGAGGTGTTTTGCTTACTTATTTGCGGACAGTAATGATTACAGATGGAAGATCCTGTAAGTTTACAATAGGTGGAACATACTTTAAAAACAGATATAAAAATCAGGAGGATATAGACATGCTGAAAAGATATAGACGTTTTTTTCAATCAGAAGCAGACGGGCTGAGGATTTCTTCATTGAGTATATGTCCAGAAGAGCAGCCCTATAAGGGCGTGATCCAGATTGTACACGGTATGAGCGAGCATAAGGAGCGTTACGAGCCTTTTATGGAGTATATGGCTGCTTTGGGATATGTAACGGTGATCCATGATCACAGAGGCCATGGACAGAGCGTCCGCTGCGGAGATGATCTTGGCTATATGTACGGAGGCGGCGCAAAAGCCATGCTGCAGGATATTGGAACAGTTAATAAAGAATTGAGGCAGCAGTTTCCTGATATTCCGCTGATCCTTTTTGGACATAGTATGGGCTCTCTGGCTGTCCGGGCTTTTGCAGCAGAGCATGACGACTGTATGGATATGCTGATCGTGTGCGGATCTCCAAGTAACCGCAAGGCCAGGATACTTGGAAAAGCCATTGCCAATGTGGAGGGAAGGATTTTGGGAATGCGTCACAGAAGCCGTCTTCTGGAGTTTCTTTCCTTTGGAACATACGCAGTCAAATTCCGTGAAGAAAAAAATAAAAACGCCTGGGTCTGTTCAGATCCGGAGGTTTACAAAGAATATACCCAGTCAGAGCTTTGCGGATTTACCTTTACCGACGACGCTTATCTGGCGCTGTTTGATCTGATGAAGAAAGCCTATGATGAAAAGAACTGGAACTGTACCAGACCAGATCTTCCAGTGCTTTTTATCAGTGGAGCAGAAGATCCCTGTCTTGGAAACGTGCGTCAGTTTGCATCTGCAGTGCAGAGCATGAGACGCGCGGGATATCGTGATGTAAAGGGAAAACTTTATCCGGGAATGCGTCATGAGATCCTGAACGAAAAAGATAAGGAAAAGGTATATCGTGACATTTCGCTGTATCTGCGCAAAAAAGGACTTTAAGGTATAGAAAAAATGGTTCTGTCCATACTATTTCATAAAATCTGCTTTGAGAAAAGTACAGTTATGGAGGAGGACACATTGAAAAAAATATGCGGAGTTTTTCTTCTGCTTGCTCTTGTATTCTGCACAGCAGGATGCGGACAGGAAAGCAATCAAATGGAAGAAGGAACAGAGCTGGTAGAAGCCGGGGAGCAGTCCCCGGCTTTTCTTTTGGGGAAGGGGATTCTCCTTGACCGTCTGGAGAAGGATTGATATAATTAGACTATTGTACGAATTTACAAAACGAAGGAGAAAATATATGAGAGCAAGCGGCGTATTAATGGGAATTTCCAGCATTCCTTCTGAATATGGGATCGGCTGTTTTTCTAAAGAAGCCTATGATTTTGTGGATTTTCTGGAAAAGGCAGGACAGAGGTACTGGCAGATTCTTCCTCTGGGTCCTACCGGATATGGAGATTCTCCCTATCAGTCCTGTTCCACTTATGCAGGAAATCCTTACTTTATTGATCTGGAAGAGCTGATCAAGGAAGGTCTTCTCACAAAAGAAGAGTGTGATTCCTGCAACTGGGGAGAGGATCCTGTTTATGTAGATTATGAGAAGATCTATAATTATCGTTTCCCTCTTCTTCACAAAGCCTATGAACGCGCAGATCTTCAGAAGGATCAGCAGTATCAGGCTTTTGTAAGAGAGTATCAGATCTGGCTGAAGGATTATGCCCTTTATATGGCGATCAAAAACAACCAGGAGGGCAAGAGCTGGCTGGACTGGCCAAAGGAGCTTCAGGACAGAAATTCAGGATATGTAAGGAAGACGGAGAAGGAGCTTGAAGAGGAAGTAGGGTTTTACTGCTTTTTGCAGTACCTTTTTGAGAAGCAGTGGAGAAAACTGAAAAAATATGCCAACAAAAAGGGCATTCAGATCATAGGTGACGTTCCGATCTATGTAGCGCTTGACAGCGCAGACGTATGGGCACATCCGGAAATGTTCCAGATTGGAGAGGACTATAGCCCTGTGGCAGTGGCAGGATGTCCTCCAGATGCGTTTTCTGCAACAGGACAGCTTTGGGGCAACCCTCTTTATGACTGGAAAAGGCACAAGGAAACAGGCTATGCATGGTGGATTCAGCGAATGACTTACTGTATGGAGCGCTATGATGTGGCAAGGATCGATCATTTCAGGGGATTTGATGAATATTATTCTATTCCCTATGGAGATGAGACAGCAGAAAATGGACACTGGGAAGAAGGTCCTGGGCTGGAGCTTTTTGAAGTGCTGAAAAAGAATGTTCCCAACCTTCAGGTAATTGCCGAAGATCTGGGCTTTTTGACAGACAGTGTTGTAAAGCTGGTAAAAGATACTGGATTTCCGGGAATGAAGGTTCTGCAGTTTGCTTTTGACGAAAGTGAGGACAGCAGCTATCTTCCTCATAAATACGAAAAAAACTGTGTGGTTTATACAGGAACTCATGATAATGAGACAACAAAAGGATGGTTGGAAGGGCTTCAGGGACATGACAATGAATTTGTCCGCGCCTACATCAACTGTTACGACAAGCCAGTCAACGACTGCGTATGGGGACTGATTCGTACCGCTCTCTCCAGTGTGGCTGATCTGGCTGTTATTCCCATCCAGGATTATCTCTGCCTGGGCAATGAGGCAAGGATGAACGCTCCCTCTACCTTGGGGCTGAACTGGAAATGGAGACTGAAAAAGGGACAGATTGCAGATGTGACAGTTTATACCATGGGGGAACTTAACCGGATTTACGGACGTCTTGCAAAAGAAGAGGCGGCAAAAGAGCCGGAGAAAGAAGCAGAGTCAGAAGCAGCGGCAGAAGAGGCATAAAGAGGCAGGCTGTCAGGGTAGGAAAGCAGAAGAAACATATAATTCTGGCAGAAAATATATTGACAGCAGTGCGAAAGGAGCAGAAACACATGGAAGAAAACAAAAAAACAGAGCTGGAGGAGCAGACAGAACAAATCTCCGGTGAAGAAAAAACAGAACATACAGAAGAGGCAGAAACTGACACAAAAAATCAGAACACAGATTCTGAACAAAAGCCGCGTCCGGCAGGCAATTTTGGTCTGATGCTTCTGGCAGGGGTGTACCTTGTATACACAGGATACCAGCTCTGCAAGGATGTTCTTACAGGAGTGGAAGGCGCAAGTGTGGGATTTTTGGCTGCAGGAGTCGCTTTTCTGGTAATCGGCGGTGTGATCCTTTATAAAAGCTGCAAAAATCAGTGGCTCAGGAAACAGGCAAAAAAGGCTCAGGAAGCAAAGGAAATGGAGTTGGATCCACAGCCGGAGGAGCCTGAGCCCCCAAGACGGATGACCATTGCGGAGCGGGCGAAGCTGACAGAAACTCTGGCAGAACGAGAGGCTGATGAAGCTGTTTCCGAAGAAGCTGATTCAGAAAAAGACGAAGGAAAAGTGGAATAATTTAATAAGACTTATATGAAAAAAGAGCAGACCTTATATGAGGCCTGCTCTTTTTGGGTAAATTGGGAGATTCAGGGGAAGGGGGCTTGGCTGTTTTGGTCTGCCTATTTGCGGTACACAAATACAGGAAGTCCGTCCTCGCCAAGAGGGATTTCTATTTTGCCCTGTACCAGCGGCGTTACATATTTTAAGAATTCTTCTGACACATCAGAGCCATGGCTTGTGATCCATTCTTTTGGAACGCCTTTTTCCTCATTACAGATTAGGTTAACGTCTTCTAAGCCGCATTCCATTTTATAGGAGCCGTCTGCATTCTCTTTACGGATAAAAGAAACCATTTTGCCTGTTTCTCCGTTCAGGGCGGCGCGGACGCCAAAACGTCCGGCAGCAACAGCTTCCTGCTGGTCGCATTGAGAGATCAGAGAGGCACAGCAGCGCTGGCTTACGTTTAGTTCTACGGAACGGGCCTTTACACCGAGACGGTTTCTTACAAGGTTTTCCAGGTATTTGCCGCAGCCGGCCAGCATTTTGTGGCCAAAGGTGTCTGTGCCTACAGAACTGTCGTATTCGCAGATAAAGGTTCCCTCTGCGTCATGGATTCCTTCGGATACACACACGATCACATTACAGTTCTTTTCAAAAGCACTGTTTACGTCACTAAGAAACTGCTCCGTGTCAAAATCGCTTTCGGGAAGATAGATAAACAGAGGATTGTCTCCTTTGTATTTACGGGCAAGGGCGCCGGCTGCAGTAAGCCATCCGGCGTGACGTCCCATGATCTCTACGATTGTCACAGACTTCTTTTCATAGACGCTGGCGTCAAGGGCAATTTCGCGTACAGTAGAGGCAACATATTTTGCGGCGCTTCCATAGCCGGGGGTATGGTCTGTGAGAACAAGGTCATTGTCAATAGTCTTCGGCTCTCCGATGACGCGGATGGAGCTTCCTGTCTGCGCCGCATACCGGGAAAGTTTGCTGACCGTATCCATGGAGTCGTTTCCGCCGATATAGAAAAACCATCCGATATTCAGTTCCTCAAACTTGCGGAAAAGAAGAGGGTAAACCGGATCTTCCAGGGACTCCGGCAGTTTGTAGCGGCAGGAGCCAAGATATGCTCCGGGGGTGTGCTTTAAATATTCCAGCTTTTCTCCAGGAAGAGCTTCCCGGAAATTAAGAACGCTGCCGTTCAGAAAGCCTTCAATACCGTTTACCATTCCATAAACCTCTCCGATTTCCTGGTCATGGGCCATTCCTTCTGCCACAACTCCGTAAAGACTGCTGTTGATCACTGCTGTAGGGCCGCCGGATTGTCCGACGATCAGATTTTTCTTTGCCATTTTATACCTCCGATTGGGATGATTATTGGATAATTCCATTGATGCCAGTATACCATAGGAGGGAAGGAATGACAAACGTTACTGTTCATAGGGAGTAAGCAGTAACACAAAATATGGGAAACTAAATGAAATCGAAAGAAAAATATGATATTATAGTTTCAATGGTTGGAATGAAAGGACGGAATTTTTGCAGATGAAAAAAAGAATTCTGATTATCAATACAGGAGGAACCCTTTCCTCAATAAGCGGAGAAAACGGCCTTGTACCAGGAATGAAAAGCAGGGATATGCTGGACGAGCTCCGAATGGTTTCCAGGAACCTGGAATTGGAAACAGAGGATTTCTGCTCAGTGGACAGCGCTAATATTTTTCCGGAAGACTGGGCGGGCCTGGCTGAGCGGATTGCAAAAAGAAGCGGTGAATATCAGGGGATAGCGGTAATACATGGAACAGATACTCTTGCTTATACTGCGTCCATGCTTTCTTTTATGCTTCAGAATATTTCTATCCCTGTGGTAGTTACCGGAAGCCAGCTTTCTATTGCAGATCCGGTGGCGGACGCCATGGAAAACTGCCGCTGCGGCATTCATATGGCAGCCAGCGGCTGCCCGGGAGTTTTTGTTGCTTTTAACCGTAAGGTGATTCTGGGATGCAGGGCATCAAAAGTAAGAACCATGAGTTTTGATGCGTTTGAAAGTATTAACTATCCCTATGTAGGAGAAATCAGTTCTTTGGGGCTTCATATCCGCAAAGAAAATCTGATTCAAAAAAAGGGGATATTCAGACCTCAGACTGCGTATTCAGATAAAGTGTTTCTTCTTAAACTTTATCCGGGAATGGACCCTTCCATTTTGGATTATCTAAGAGAAAAAGGATGCAGAGGCGTATACGTGGAAGGGTTTGGGCTTGGAGGAATGCCGTTTTTGAAAAATGACTTTATAGGAGCTGCAAAGCGGGCTATGGAGGCTGGAATGGTTGTCCTGGCAGGAAGCCAGTGCCGATATGAGGGAAGCAGTCTTTCTGTTTATGAGACAGGCCGCAAGGCTTTGGAATGCGGGGTACTTCAGGCATATGATATGACGGCGGAGGCTGCGATTACAAAGCTTATGTGGGTGCTTGGACAGACGGATGATCTAAGAGAGATCCGGGAGTATTTTTCTGTGAACATTGCCGGAGAGGTAACAATTCCCAGAGAGTAGAGGCCTTGTTATTCTTTGCGTTACTGTTCGCTGCGTTCACAGCAACGAGCCAAAATTCATTCCAGATTGCCTCCGGCAATGGAATTTTGGCCTGTATGTCTCGGGATTTTGTCACATTCGTGCCAAAACACCTCGCGGAATAGTTACGTGTGAACAGTTACTCCTTTGCTTCATTTACAGTAACGGAAACCCTTCTGTTATTGACATACCCCAAAAATCTTTTATAATAAAAATATAAAGATCAGCAAAAGGAGGAGAATCCATGTTGGATAAAAATGTTGTAGATTTACTGAACCAGCAGGTAAATAAAGAGTTTTATTCTGCGTATCTGTATCTGGAATTTTCTAATTTTTATTATGACCAGGGACTTGAGGGATTTGGAAACTGGTTTAAGATCCAGGCTCAGGAGGAGCGGGATCATGCGATGCTCTTTATCCAGTATCTGCAGAATAATGGGGAAAAGGTTGTGCTTGACGCCATTGATAGGCCAAAGGCAGATATTTCCAGCGCGAAGGCTGTTCTGGAAGAGACTTTGAAGCATGAGCAGTATGTGACAAGTCTGATACATAATATTTATGATGCGGCATATTCCAAAAAAGATTTTCGTACCATGCAGTTCCTTGACTGGTTTGTAAAGGAACAGGGAGAGGAAGAGGCAAACGCTGACAATAATCTGAAAAAATACCAGCTTTTTGGAGATGATCCCAAAAGCCTTTATATGCTGGATAATGAGTTAGGGACTCGTGTATATTCTGCCCCGTCCCTGGTGCTTTAATATGAATCCCCATAAGGTGATCTGTCCCTGTTATAAGATAACCAAGGGCGATGTGGCAAAAGCTGTAGAAAACGGGGCAGGTTCCTTTAAAGAGGTGAAAGCAGCCACAAAAGCAGGAAAGGCCTGCGGAAAATGTAAGAAAAAAGTCAAGAAGCTTACCAAAAAACTTCTCGAAAAAAAAGAAGCCTAAATGCCATAAAAAAACACACTTCTTTACACCATACAGTAAAAAGAGGTGTGTTTTTTTATGAAAAACGTCAATTTACAATCCCATTGATCTAAAATATAATGTAGTATGAGAACGATTCCATATGAGGCTGATTTTTGGGAGGAAAAAGAAAATGGGTAAAAAAGTGATATTTCTTGATATAGATGGAACTCTTACTGAGCCGGGCCACAACGAACCTCCGGCTTCTGCCCTGGAGGCGGTAAAAAAGGCTCGTGAAGCAGGAAATTACGTGTTTCTTTGCAGTGGAAGAAATTATGCCATGCTGTCCCCTCTTTTAAAATATGGATTTGACGGCGTTGTAGCAAGCGCAGGCGGCTATATTGCCTGTGGAGAGCAGGTGATCTTTGACTGTCCTATGACAGAAGAACAAAAAAACAGGGTTATGGAAGTTATGAAAGAAAACAATATTATCCGTACTATAGAATGTATGGATGGGGCATATGCAGATGAAGGTTTCCGAAAACTTGTACAGGAGCAGTACGGAGAAAGCCGCAGCAGCGAATTTCTCCGTTGGAGAGAACAGGTGGAAAAAAATCTCCGTATTTTTCCCATGGAAAGATATCAGGATCAGCCCGCATATAAATTCAGCCTGCTCAGTCCGTCCATGAAAAATCTTGATCGGGCAAAAGAGGAGCTGGAAAATGATTTTCTTTTTTGCATTCAGGATGAGTCTCAGGGACTTGTTAACTGTGAGCTTATCAACCGTAAATTTAATAAGGGAACAGGAGTGGAACGTGTCTGCCGTTATCTGAATATCCCGGTCAGTGATTCCGTGGGATTTGGGGACAGTATGAACGATAAAGAGATGATGGAAACAGCAGGTCTTAGTATTTGTATGGGAAACGGCAGCCAGGCAGTTAAAGAGCTAGCGGATGAGATCTGCCCTCCAGTAACAGAGGATGGAATTTGGAAAGCATTTCAGAAACATCATCTGATGTAAAAAAATAAATATACAGTATATGGAATAGTAATCACCTGAAAACAGTGGTATACTAATAAATAAAACAGTTAAAATCTATGTTTTCTATAAAAAGACAGATTTTAATTGGAGAAATGAGGTGATCATATGCTGAAAGAATGGGTACCTGGAGAAATCCCGGAAAAAGAGGAACTGGAAACTCAGTTGGAAAGAGATAGGGCAAGGCTCTATGAACTCCAGATGAAGATCAAGGAACACAAGATTCCTGTTCTGGTGTTGTTTGAAGGATGGGCGGCAGCAGGAAAAGGAAGTACCATTGCAAAGGTGATCAAAAATATTGATCCCAGATTCTTTAAAGTAGCAGCCATGTCTGCGCCGTCGGAGGAAGAGCTGCGAAAACCTTTTTTGTATCGTTACATGAAGCAAATACCAGAAGAAGGGAAATTTACTTTCCTTGATTCAGGATGGATGGAGGAAACCTCAGGTCAGGTTCTGAGAAAGGAACTTTCTGGAGCTGATTATGAAAAAAGGATTGAAAGTATCAGAAGGTTTGAACGACAGCTTACGGACAATGGCTATCTTGTGCTGAAATTTTTTATGCACATTGAAAAAGAAGAGCAGGATCATCGGATCACAAAGCTTCTTCAGAAAGAAGATACAAGCTGGAGAGTAACAAAATTTGACCGTTGGCAGAATGAGCATTATGGAAAATGTATAAAAGTTTTTGACAGATATATGAAGGATACGAATTTGCCTTCTGCCCCATGGTATATCATAGATGCCAAAAACCGCAAATGGGCAGAGCAGCAGGTGATGGATATTCTGATCAGCAGCATTGAGGTTGCCATGCAGAACCGGATGCACTCTGTTCCTATTCTACAGAATGTATTCCCTCTTGTGAAAATGCCGAAGCTCTCAGATGTGGAGCTTAATGGAAAAGAGATCGACGAGGAAGAGTATCGAAGTGAACTGAAAAAACTTCAGAAGCGCCTTGGAGAGCTTCATAACCGGCTTTACAGGAAACGGGTTCCTGTGATCATTACCTATGAAGGCTGGGACGCAGCAGGAAAAGGAGGAAATATAAAAAGGATCACAGGAGCGCTGGATCCCAGAGGCTATGAAGTGCATCCCATTGCAAGCCCGGAGCCTCATGAGAAATCCCGTCATTATCTGTGGCGATTCTGGACAAGACTTCCAAAAGACGGGCATATTGCAATTTTCGACCGTACCTGGTATGGACGGGTTATGGTGGAACGTCTGGAAGGTTTTTGTACAGAAAATGACTGGAAACGAGCTTATAATGAGATCAATGAGTTCGAAAAAGAGCTTTCTGACTGGGGAGCTGTGATCATTAAATTCTGGGTACAGATAGACAAGGATACCCAGCTTGCCCGGTTTACAGAACGCCAGAACAATCCAGAAAAACAGTGGAAGATCACAGAAGAAGATTGGCGCAATCGCGAAAAGTGGGATCTTTATGAAGACGCTGTTAATGAAATGCTGAAAAAGACAAGTACAGTCTTTGCTCCCTGGCATATTCTGGAATCTGTAGACAAAAAATACGCCCGGATCAAAGCTCTGAAAATAATTATAGAAAAATTAGAAAAGGCCCTGGATTAAGGGCCTTTTTTTACGGGAATTACGGTTCCATAAATTTCTTTAATTCTTCCATAAAGGTACTGACATCTTTAAATTCTCTGTATACGGAAGCAAAGCGGACATAGGCTACTGCGTCCAGAGACTGGAGATGTTCCATTACGATCTCCCCGATACGGCTGCTGGAAATTTCCTTGTCAGCCTGGTCAAAAATATCTCCCTCAATGGAATCTATCAGTTCTTCAATCTCAGTAACCGGGATGGGGCGCTTATAGCAGGCGCGGAGGATTCCGTCCTGGATCTTGCTTCTATTATACTGTTCACGGTTCTGATCTTTTTTGATTACGGTCAGAGGAATCGTCTCGACCTTTTCGTAGGTAGTAAAACGCTGGCCGCAGGATTCGCACATGCGTCTCCTTCTGATGGAATTTGTATCTTCTACAGGTCGTGAATCCACGACTCTGGTATTATCGCCTCCGCAAAATGGACATTTCATAGTATGCTCCCCTTTCTCCTACATGGCCACATTATACTATAATTTTACTTTTTATGTCAACAAATGCAGGAGTATATTCTTTTTTGATTTTGCATATATTTGAGAAAAAACAGGTGTCGTCATGCGTTTATGTGAGCTGAAGCAAAAGGAGATTATCAATACCTGTACCTGCCGCTGCCTGGGCTGTCCTGTTGATGTGGAATTTGACTGTGCAACAGGACGGCTCACAGCTCTTATTGTTCCGGGACCAGGAAAATTCTGCGGTTTTTTTGGCCGTGAGAGCGAATATGTAATCCCCTGGAAATGTATCTGTCAGATTGGTGATGACATTATTCTTGTAGAAATTCAGGAGGAAAAGTGCTTTCATAAAGAGCGTCCGGGCTGAATGTCAAGGGCTTATATTTTTTATATTTTTCTGAAAAAAGTATATTTATCCTTTTCTCTGAGAATGATTTATGGTGAGCAAAAGAGAGAAGGAGGATGTTTCGATGGCGCTTAATAAAGTGGAAATCTGCGGAGTCAATACTGCGGAGCTTCCGGTATTGAAGCCGGAGGAAAAGGAGGAACTGTTTCTGAGGATCAAAAAAGGGGACAAAGAAGCAAGAGAAAGATATATTAAGGGAAACCTGAGGCTTGTATTAAGTGTTATCAGGCGCTTTCAGAACAGCAATGAAAATGTGGACGATCTTTTTCAGATTGGATGCATCGGCCTTATGAAGGCCATAGATAATTTTGATACTACGCTGCAAGTGAAATTTTCTACCTATGCAGTTCCCATGATCATTGGAGAGATCAGAAGGTATCTGAGGGACAATAACAGCATACGGGTCAGCAGATCCTTAAGAGATATTGCTTACAAGGCTATTTATGCCAGAGAGAATTATACAAAAAAGAATCTGAGAGAGCCGACGATCACAGAAATTGCCGAAGAAACCGGAATTGAAAAAGAACTGATCGTATACGCTATGGACGCGATCCAGAATCCGGTAAGTCTGTTTGAACCGGTTTATACAGAAGGCGGAGACACGTTATACGTTATGGATCAGATCAGTGATAAAAAGAACCGGGAGGAGCGGTGGATCGAAAATCTGAGTCTCAGAGAAGCAATGCAGCGTCTTTCGGAAAGAGAACGGAATATTATTGAAATGCGTTTTTACGAAGGAAAAACACAGATGGAGGTGGCTCAGGAGGTGGGGATTTCGCAGGCCCAGGTCAGCCGTTTGGAAAAAAATGCTCTGAAAAGTATGAAGAATTTTCTCCGTCCCTAAGATTTGTTATAAAAACGGCTGCTGTGAAAGAAAAATTCACAACAGCCGTTAATTGTCAGTTTATGGTTTCAGGACAGAAGATTTATACAATGCCCTGTGCCTTCATAGCTTCTACAACTTTTTCAAAGCCTGCAATATTTGCTCCGGCAACAAAGTTATCCTTCATGTCGTAGCGGACTGCAGCGTCATCGATCTTTTTGTAGATATCTTTCATAATGCCCTGAAGTTTCTGATCTACTTCCTCAGCGGACCAGGAAAGTCTCATGGAGTTCTGGCTCATTTCAAGGGCAGACGTTGCAACGCCGCCTGCGTTTGCCGCCTTGCCTGGAAGGAAGAGGATTCCGTTTTCCATAGCATACTCAGTTGCATCCATAGTAGTAGGCATGTTTGCACCTTCTACAATATATTTGCAGCCGTTTGCAACAAGGGTTTTAACTGCGTCAAGAGCAAGCTCGTTCTGAGTAGCGCAGGGAAGGTAGATGTCGCATTTGATATTCCAGATGCCCACGCCTTCTGTAAATGTTGCGCCTTCTACACGGTCTGCGTATTCTTTGATACGTCCTCGTTTTACTTCCTTGATATCCTTTACAATATCGAGCTTGATTCCGTCTGGATCGTAGATGTAGCCGTTGGAATCGCACATGGCAACAACCTTTGCGCCAAGCTGGGTTGCTTTTTCTACAGCATAGATAGCCACGTTTCCGGAACCGGTAACGATTACTGTTTTGCCGGCAAGCTGGTCATTGTGTGCAGTAAGAAGTTCATTCAGGATATATACCACACCATAGCCGGTAGCCTGTGTACGGATGAGGGAACCGCCGTAAGTAAGGCCTTTTCCTGTTAAAACACCCTCGTAAAGATCGCGGATGCGTTTATACTGTCCGAACAGATAGCCGATCTCACGGGCGCCTACGCCGATATCTCCGGCAGGTACGTCAGTGTCTGCTCCGATATATTTGCAAAGCTCTGTCATAAAGCTCTGGCAGAAAGCCATAACTTCTCTGTCTGATTTACCCTTAGGATCAAAATTGGATCCGCCTTTACCGCCGCCGATAGGAAGTCCGGTCAGGGAGTTTTTGAAGATCTGTTCAAAGCCCAGGAATTTAAGAATGCTCTGGTTTACAGAAGGATGGAAACGAAGTCCGCCTTTGTAAGGTCCGATAGCGCTGTTAAACTGAACGCGGTATCCTTTATTTACCTGAACCTTTCCCTTATCATCAACCCAGGGAACGCGGAAGGAGATGATTCTTTCCGGCTCTACAAGGCGTTCCAGAATAGAAAGTCTGCGATATTCTTCTTCATTTTTGTCAATGACTACCTTCAGGGAATCAAGAACTTCTTTTACTGCCTGATGAAATTCCGGCTCGCCTGGATTTTGAGCTACGACTCTCTCGTATACTTCTTCTGTGTAAGACATAATAATTCCTCCTCATCCATATTATCCGATTATGAACTGCTGAGTTGTTTCAGCAATGGTGCTATTATACACTAAAGTGGTAGTGTATACAAGATGGATGTGAAAAAAAAATTATTTTTCCGAAATAAAATTTTCAGATGGTATCAGCGACTTTATTCTGAATAATTTTATAAAATTTTGTAAATTCATTCCCGGCTGCAAGAGAATCTGTTTTAAGATATAGACCAGAATAAAAAAAAATGATATACTGTTACTAATGTTGGAACAGAAAATATGTGAAAACAGCTAAGAGAAAGGGATGAGGAGGGACCTTGACCGGATATAAAGACAGAAGTGGATAACGAAAGGAGAAATCATGTATGACAGGATTTAACACGAAAGTAACACCGGAAATCGAGAATCTGACAGAGCTTTGCAAGGACCATACAAGCATAGATCTGTCTCTCTATGGGAAATATGACGTAAAGCGCGGACTTCGTGATATCAACGGAAAGGGCGTTCTTGCAGGACTGACTCAGGTATCAAACGTTCAGGCAGTGAAGGTAGTGGACGGAAAAGAAGTTCCCTGCGCAGGAAGTCTGTATTACAGAGGATATAATATCAAGGATCTGACAGCTGGATTTGTAAAGGATAACCGCTTCGGCTTTGAGGAGACTACCTATCTTCTTTTGTTTGGCGTTCTGCCCAACAAAAAAGAACTGGAAGAATTTAAGGTGCTTCTTTCAAACCAGAGAACGCTTCCCCGGAATTTTGTACGAGACGTTGTGATGAAGGCTCCGGGAAGAGATATTATGAACGCACTTTCTAGAAGTGTGCTGACGCTTTATTCCTATGATAATAATCCAGACGATATTTCCCTGCCGAATGTTCTTCGCCAGTGTTTAAATCTGATCAGCGTATTTCCGCTTCTGTCTGTATATGGATACCAGGCCTATAATCACTATATCAGAGGCAAGAGTTTTTATATCCATAATCCCAAAAAAGAACTTTCCACAGCAGAGAATATTCTGCGTATCTTAAGACCAGACAAAAAACATACAGATCTGGAGGCGAAGATCCTGGATCTTGCCCTGATCCTCCATATGGAGCATGGCGGTGGTAATAACTCTACTTTTACTACTCATGTAGTTTCCTCTTCAGGAACCGATACATATTCTGCAATAGCTGCTGCTCTCGGCTCCCTGAAAGGACCGAAACACGGCGGAGCTAATATTAAGGTGATCCGCATGTTTGAGGACATGAAAAAAGAAGTTCATGACTGGGAGGATGAAGATGAGGTTCGTTCTTATCTGAAACGTCTCCTCCATAAAGAAGCTTTTGACAGGAGAGGATTGATCTATGGTATGGGACATGCGATCTATTCCGTATCAGATCCAAGAGCAGAGGTTCTTAAGAGTTTTGTAGAAAGTCTTGCCAAGGAAAAGGGACGTATGAAGGATTACAACCTTTATTCCATGGTAGAAAAAATGGCGCCTGAGGTAATTGCAGAGGAGAGAAAAATCTACAAAGGCGTTAGCGCCAACGTGGATTTTTACAGTGGATTTGTATACAGTATGCTGGATCTTCCGCTGGAACTTTATACTCCTATGTTTGCAGTGGCACGTATTGTAGGATGGAGCGCTCACCGTATGGAAGAGCTGATCAATACAGACAAGATCATCCGTCCTGCATACAAGAATGTGCTTGATGCGGCAGAATATGTTCCTCTTGACCAGCGCTGAAAGAGAGCAGGAGAGAAGAATGTTTCGATGTTTTTTTCCAGATGAGTATCTGGAATCTGCATATGCAGTAGACTATGAAAAATTGTATCAGGAGGGCTATAGAGGACTTCTGTTTGACATTGATAATACGCTGGTGCCTCATGGGGCGCCGGCGGACGATCGTGCCATAGAACTGTTCACACGCCTTCGTGCCATAGGCTTTAAGAGCTGTTTTATATCAAACAACCAGATTGAGCGAGTGGCTTCCTTTAATGAAAAAATAGGCGAGCGTTTTATTGAAAATGCCCATAAGCCCGCAACAGGAAATTACAAAAAAGCCATGGAGCTTCTGGGAACAGACTGTTCTAACACAATATTTATTGGAGATCAGCTTTTTACGGATGTTTATGGTGCAAAAAGAGCCGGAATCCGTAATATCTTGGTAAAGCCGATTCATCCCAAAGAAGAGATCCAGATCGTATTGAAACGTTATTTGGAAAGAATCGTACTTTATTTTTACAAAAAAGAGGAGGGGACTTTATGAACCATGTGATCGTCATCGGGTTTATGGGTTCGGGGAAAACAAGAGTAGGAAAGCAGTTGTCCAGGGATCTGGGGCTTCCTTTTGTAGATCTTGAAAAATTAATTGTGAAAAAAATGAATCTGTCTGTAAGAGAAATTTTTCAGAAATTTGGCGAGCCGTTTTTCCGCGCGTTGGAAACAATGGCAGTGAAAGAACTGATCAATGATAAAGAGAGGAAGGTGATCTCATTGGGATCAGGCCTGCCTCTTCAGGAGCAGAATCAGAAATATCTGAAGGATTTAGGCACAGTAATTTATCTGAAGGGATCTTTTGAAACACTGAAAAAGAGGCTGGAAGGATCCAGCAAAGATCCGGCTCTGGACGGAGATGACCGTGATGAAAAAATTAAAAAACTTTTAAAACAGAGAGACCCTGTTTATCAGAAGTTTGCAGACCTTGAAGTGATTACCGGAGTGAAGCCTTTTGAGGATCTGATCCGGGAAATTGAGGAAAAATTAGCTGCATACGAAAAAAACAGTTGAAAAAAGTGTCACGGTATTATAGAATGTTGAGTAGTGAAGATTACTAGAAGGAGGAAATAATTTATGATTTCAGCAGGTGATTTCAAAAACGGTATCACACTTGAAATTGAAGGAAATGTATGTCAGATCGTTGAATTTCAGCATGTAAAACCTGGAAAGGGCGCTGCATTTGTCAGAACAAAATATAAAAACGTAATTACAGGAGCTGTACTGGAAAAATCTTTCCGTCCTACAGAGAAATTCCCGCAGGCACGTATCGAGCGTGTGGATATGAGCTATCTGTACAATGACGGTGAGCTTTACAACTTCATGAACGTAGAGACTTATGATCAGATCGCTCTCACAGCTGATCAGGTTGGAGATTCTCTGAAGTTTGTAAAGGAGAACGAGGTTGTTAAGATCTGTTCCCATAATGGAAATGTATTTGCTATCGAGCCGCCTCTTTTTGTAGAGCTTGAAGTAACTGAGACAGAGCCTGGATTTGCTGGAAATACTGCACAGGGTGCAACTAAGCCGGCAATTGTTGAGACAGGCGCGCAGGTTCAGGTTCCTCTGTTTGTAAACCAGGGAGACAAATTAAAGATTGATACAAGAACAGGTGAATATCTGTCCAGAGTTTAATCTGAATAAGAGATATGTGCTGAGGCTGAGGCGGAGTTCCGCACCAGCCTCTTGTTAATATACAGAAAACTATAGGGAGGAGATCAAAATGGAATATAGAGTATTGGGAAAAACAGGATTAAAGGTTTCCAGAATGGGATTTGGCGGAATCCCGATCCAGAGGATCGATCAGGAAGGAACCAGGAAGCTTCTTCATGAAATGGTAGACAGAGGCGTAAATTATATTGATACGGCCAGAGGCTATACTGTCAGTGAGGAATATTTGGGGTATGCTATGGAGGGAATCCGTGACAGATTTGTTGTGGCAACCAAGTCTATGGCAAGAACCAGAGAAGCAATGGCTGCTGATATTGAAACAAGCCTTCATAATCTCCGCACAGATTATATTGACATTTACCAGGTGCATAATCCAACGCTGGAACAGCTTGAACAGGTTATAGGAGAGGGCGGTGCGCTGGAAGCTCTGAAGGAAGCAAGGGAAGCAGGCAAGATTGGCCATATAGGAGTTACTGCTCATTCCACAGCAGTATTTGAGCGGGCTCTGGAACTTGACTGGGTAGAAACGGTTATGTTCCCCTATAATATTGTGGAAAATCAGGGAGAAGAGCTTATAAAACGATGTGCAGAAAAGAATATTGGATTTATCAATATGAAACCTCTGGCAGGAGGAGCCATTGAGGATGCCAGCCTTGCGCTCCGTTATATCTGCTTTAATAAGGACGTTACAGTTGTAATTCCGGGAATGGCAGAAATTCAGGAGCTGGATCAGAATCTTAAGGCTTGTTCAGACGTAAGTTCATTGACAGAGGAAGAACTTCAAAAAATAGAAGAAATCAAAAAACAGCTTGGTACAGATTTTTGCCGCCGCTGTAATTACTGCGCGCCCTGTACAGTAGGAATCAATATTCCAAGTGTATTTCTTTTTGCAGGATATCTTCAGAGATATCAGCTTGCAGACTGGGCAAAGGACCGCTATAATGCTCTTGCAGTGAAAGCGTCAGCCTGCGTGGGATGCGGAGAATGTGAAAAGAGATGTCCTTATCATCTGCCGATTCGGGAAAAGCTGAAACAGTGCGCGATAGATATGGAAGGATAAGCAAATATAGAAAAACGGAGAAGTCTAAATAATAGATTTCTCCGTTTTTGTATTTGCTTACTGTAAATGACGATTATTTATTTTTCTTTTTGTTAATCCCAAAAAACATAAAGAGCAAAACGCTTACAAGAAGGATGTATGGATAATATAAGTTTGGCATAATATCAAAAGCAGAAATATCAAGTCCAAGCTCTGCGGCAGTGGAAATGGCGATCAGCATCTGCGCACCATAGGGGATCACGCCCTGGAAAACACAGGAAAAGGTGTCCAGAATGGATGCAGTTGTCTGAGGCGTTACGTCATATTCCTCAGCCATTTCTTTTGCAATAGGGTTAGCCATAACAATGGCAACTGTGTTGTTTGCAGTAGCAATATCCATGGCTCCAACAAGAAGTCCCATACCCAGTTTTCCGCCTTTTTGTGTTTTGAAGATACGTCGGATAAAGTTTAAAAGCGCGGTAAAACCATCATATTTCTGGATCAGAGCGCAAATGGCAGATACAAGAATGGCAACCATAGTTGTTTCATACATGCCTGCAGCGCCTGTTCCCATATTTGCAAGAAGGTCTGTGGCCGGTGTGGCTCCGGTTGCAAGAACAATAACAGAACCGGAAAAGATACCAATGAGAAGAACCACAAATACATTAATACCAATGATTCCGCCGATCAGAACAAGAATATAGGGTATAATGCGGATCAGATTGTAATCCTGCATGATCGCTGCATTCTCTGCTCCCCCGGAAGTACGGATAAAAATGATCAGAAGAGTAACAAGCGCTGCAGGAAGAGCAATCTTGAAGTTTGCCCGGAATTTATCCTTCATGGCACATCCCTGTCCGTTGCAGGCTGCAATTGTAGTATCGGAAATAAAAGAAAGGTTATCTCCAAACATTGCGCCGCCCATAACTGCTCCAATACAAAGCGGTGCGGAAAAGCCGGATCCGGCAGATACGGCAATGGCAATGGGGGTGATCAGGGTTATGGTTCCTACAGAAGTTCCCATAGCCAGAGATACAAAACAGCTTACAACGAAAAGGACCATAACAGCAAAACGCGCCGGGATAATAGACAGAAGGAAGTAAGCGACGCTTTCAGCGCTTTCTCTTCCAACAACGCCCACAAAGATTCCTGCTGTCATGAAGATCAGGATCATGGTAATGATATTTTTATCGCCTACGCCATGAGCCATAACGGAGAGCTTTTCATCAAAGCTCAGTTTGGGATTCTGGATGCATGCAACCAGAAGCGCGGTCAGAAATGAAACAACAATGGGAATATTATAAAATCCCATGGGAATTTTCAGAACGTACTCGAAGAGAATTCCAAGTCCCAGATACATGACCAGAAACACTGCAATTGGAAGGAGAGCCTTCCAGTTTCCTTTTTTCATATTCATTTTCCTCCATAAAAATACATATTTTTTATTTTACCATATAATTACGAAAGAAACCACTGTCAAATATGGAAAAGTTGGTATAAATACACAAATTTCCTGTAAAAATTAGTATGCAATACAGACGCTTTCACATTGTATAGAGATAAAGAATTGTGTTATAATGAAAAAATCCTAATTAAACAAAAGAAAAAATGCACAATAAGGAGGCAATTATGAAGTATATGAGACAATTCGGGATCATTCTAGGCGTTACCTGCGCAGGGGAGCTGATGAAATATTTTCTCCCTCTGCCGATTCCGGGAAGTATTTATGGACTTTTACTGATGTTTGTTTTGCTTCTTGCAAAAGTGGTAAAAGTAGATCATGTAAAGGAAACGGGAGAATTTCTGATTGAGATCATGCCGCTGATGTTTATTCCGGCAGGAGTGGGATTGATGGCATCTTGGGGAGAGCTTCAGGGATTTCTTATTCCTCTTCTTGCGATCACAATATCTTCTACGTTTATCGTGATTTTAGTAACAGGAAAGGTAACAGATTTTATGATGGATCGCAGAAATACAAAAAAACAGGAGAATGAGAAAGGAACTGAAAAAGATGGAAAATATAGTGCTTAATTCAGCAACTCTGGGATTTGTTATCAGTCTTCTGGCCTATGAAATCGGGCTGGCAGCTCAGCGAAAATGGAAGAAGGCAATTTTAAATCCGCTTTTAATATCTATTTTGCTGGTGATTGGTGTGCTGGTTGTCTTTCGAGTAGATTATGACAGCTATAATGCCAGCGCCAGATATTTAAGCTATCTTTTGACACCTGCAACTGTATGTCTGGCCATTCCTTTATATATCCAGCTTGATGTTCTGAAAAAAAATGCAGTTGCGATCATAGTAGGAATTTTGTCAGGCGTGATCGCAAGTCTTGGAAGCATTTGGGCAATGGCAATGGCTTTTGGACTTACTCATAAGGAGTACGTTACCCTTCTTCCAAAGTCTATTACAACAGCTATTGGTATGGGAGTATCTGAGGAGTTGGGAGGATACGTTACGATTTCCGTTGCAACTATTATTATCACAGGCGTTATTGGAAACATTGTGGCAGAATCAGTTTGTAAACTTTTCCGCATCCGCCATGGGGTTTCCAGGGGACTTGCCATCGGAACTGCAGCTCATGCTGTAGGAACAGCCAAAGCAATGGAAATGGGAGAAATAGAAGGCGCTATGAGCAGTCTGGCCATTGTTGTCTGCGGCCTGTGCACAGTCATAGGCGCATCGATTTTTGCAAATTTCTTATAAAAGAGAATCTCGAAGCTGGAAGTTACGGCTTCGAGATTTTATAATATGGAGAAAACTAAAATGATTTATACAGGAACGTGTGATTCTCCTTTGGGAAAAATTACTTTTGCAGGTAATGAAGCTGGGTTGTCAGGCTTGTGGATGGAAGGACAGAAATATTTTGCCTCTGGAATTTCAGGAAGCTGTGAACTGGGAGAGCTTGAAGTGTTTCGAAAAACAAGAAAATGGCTGGAAACTTATTTTTCCGGGAAAGAACCGGATTTTATACCGCCTCTTTATCTAACAGGGACGCCATTTCAAAAATCAGTCTGGGAGATACTTTTGACAATTCCATATGGAGAAACAATGACGTACGGTGAAATTGCAGCCCAGATTGCAAAAGCGAGGAAGATAAAAAGAATGTCAGCCCAGGCGGTAGGTGGTGCCGTTGGGAAAAATCCTATTTCTCTGATCATTCCCTGCCATCGTGTGATCGGAAGTGACGGAAGCCTTACAGGATATGCAGGCGGAATAGAAAAGAAACGTGCCCTTTTGGAGTTGGAAAAAGGCATTCGGTAAGCGGACACTTTTATTTAGTGCTCCTGTCTATGAAGAAAAAGAGAGAAAAGCTGATGTATTGATTTTGTACATCAGCTTTTAGCAAATGTCTAATATATATTATAAGGAGAAGTACGTGTTTATATCTATAAACATGATACAGTGGAATCGATTTAATCATAAAGGATATAAAGCATCAAGGCACTGTGTTTATGGTAAAAAAATTACCAGAAACAAACTTGAATGTGGTGGTACGAGTGGTTCTTGAAACAGATAGCAGCAAATTAAAAAATTCCGTCATGACATTTTATAGAATCCGCGAAAAAAACCTTCAAAAATTAATAGAAAAAAATGGGATACTTTACAAAAGGGAATAGCTATTGTATAATATTCATATAGTAATAGTGGCTTTACCCAAAGGATTATTGAAGTAGAGATTGTGCTGCTACGCACCTACTGGGTCAAAAGAAATGCGGGAAAGGGCACACCCGCCAATAATTCTTTGGTTTAGCAAATATAGATTATTTATACCATCCGTCAGAAAATGGCAGATGGTATTTTTATACCCGTTTTAGAAAAGAATACCTTATTCGAACTTTGAATGTTTCTGTACTAGAATCTTACATAGTACAAACCATAGAGCCAGAAAAAACACTTGTAATCACTTAGGATTACAGATGTTTTTTCTGGTTTGGATACTATAAAGGAAGATAGTTTCTGTGCTATTGTCCAATTATATATTCCCATTTTTTCTTAATAGGATTATATATCATTTCCCTTCCGTTTTTATCCCAATTCCGATACACGAATCCCTGATCCCACGCGTGCTTAATATGCTTGTTCCAATCCGTATACTTATATTGACATAATGGACATACTTCTTTATAGTTCTCCCATCCCAATGGACTTAACTCAGTATGACATCTTGGACAGTTTGCAAAAGCACAGGCTTCCGGATTAAATTTCTTTCCTGCCCAACTTTCTATACTAAAAACTGCTAACTGTTCTTTGCCCCGCTCTGTCTTTTTTACAGTCTTTGTTTTTCCACAGTTAGAGCATTTATATGGAGTAACCGTGTCAGTATCATGTCTAAAAATTTCTGGTCCATATTTGTATAGACTATAGCCCTGAAAATGTAGCATCACTTCCTCTTCATTTTTCATAAGCAATCCACAGGAATTACATATATAGTAGTGTTCCGCAGGTTTGACGATTGTTGTATATACATGTGTCTGTCCCGGTTGTCTTACCCACTTATGATTTGATTCTTGGGTACAGATTGATGGATTTTTTACAATGATTTTCTTCTTAGCAGATGTCTTTCCTCTATACTTTACGTAGATATAAGTTGTTCCAGTTTTCTTTGCATATACACGTCCGTTTTTACCAACAGTTGCAACACCTTTTTTTGTAGAATACCACTTACAGGATTTAGCAGGCACTTTTTTCTTACCATACCATACAGAAAACTGAGCATTCTTACCTCTTGTTATAGTATTGCTTCCTGATAGGGATAGACGTATTGCCGGATTCTTTACAATAACCTTCTTTTTGGCAGATGTCTTTCCTCTATATTTCACGTAGATATAAGTTGTTCCAGCTTTCTTCGCATATACACGCCCGTTTTTACCAACAATTGCAACTCTTTTTTTTGTAGAATACCACTTACAGGATTTAGCAGACACTTTTTTCTTGCCATACCATACAGAAAACTGGGCATTCTTACCTCTTGTTATAAAATTACTTCCTGATAAGGATATTTTTGCACTCTTTGCATTTACATCCAACGGAACAGAAAATATCATAGAAGTCATCACCACACATGTCAATACAAATATAAATATCTTCGTTCGTTTCCGCGTTTTATTCATAATTGTAGCACCTCATATTTATTATTGTTTAGATATTTGTAAAAACTTAAATCCTAGCCAATATACATGTTCTTCCTGAATTTAACTTATCGAAAAAAATGGTTATTTATCTTATTTTTTATTATATCAGACTTTTATTTGTATGCAATATCAAAAACCCATAAAGAAAATTTTTACCGTTCTATTAACTGTGATGTAATAGATGCGATGTTGCATATCATGCTGTTTTGGCAAAAATTCAAACGTTGTAATAAAAGTGAAAAACCCGGTAAATACAAGGGCACTGAAAAACTTCCATTTTTTCTTAAGTGGAAGTTTTTCTTTTATATT
>NZ_CALFLA010000077.1 GCF_937880195.1 uncultured Blautia sp. | reverse complement strand
GGTGTTACCCGCTTGATTTTGAGTCAAGTGCGTCTGCCAATTCCGCCACAGCGGCTTAAGAACAAAAAGTATAATACCACAGATTTTTGTTTCCTGCAAGAAGAAATTGTGTTTCTTTGGTTTATTTTATGAAAAATTTATAATATTTCACAGAGAGACCATTGAATTTCAGAGGAAAAGGTGGTATGTTACATCACATAAATATTTTTACACATATAAAAAGTGGTTGAAATAACTTTTATATGCGGTAACAGGGATGGAGGATATATAACTTATGAATTTAGGTGACAAAAAACCTGACAAAACACCTACGAAACGTCCATTGTACGTATACTATATTATTGTAGGCGTAATCATAATTTTTCTGAACATGCTTGTTGTTCCTGCTATTCAGGAACGGAGCGTGGAAAAGACAGATTATTCCACCTTTATCAGAAGCGTGGAAAAGGGTAATGTAACAAAGGCAACCATTGAAGAAGGCTATATTTACTACGAGGTGGTTTCACCCAAGACAGGCAATAAGCTGACATGCAAGACAGTACAGATGGAGGACCCTGATCTTGTGAACCGTCTCCTGGAAGCAAACGTAGTAATGGACGAGGTGCTTCCGGAAAGTCCGTCTATTTTTCTGACGCTGATCCTTAGTTATATCATTCCTATTGGAATTTTTATTTTCCTGGGACGGTGGCTCAGCAGAAAAATGATGTCATCTATGGGAAACGGCGGACCGGGGGGCGCAATGTCCTTTGGAAAGAGCAATGCCAAGGTTTATGTAAAATCCTCTACAGGAATTAAGTTTTCTGATGTAGCGGGAGAGGACGAGGCCAAGGAGCTTCTCACAGAGATTGTAGATTATCTTCATAATCCGCAGAAATATACAGAAATCGGAGCCTCCATGCCAAAGGGAGCTCTTCTTGTAGGCCCTCCTGGAACAGGTAAGACACTTCTTGCCAAAGCAGTTGCCGGAGAGGCGGAAGTTCCCTTTTTCTCTATTTCAGGATCTGAATTTGTAGAAATGTTTGTAGGTATGGGCGCTGCCAAGGTACGAGATCTCTTTAAGCAGGCCAATGAAAAGGCTCCTTGCATTGTTTTTATTGACGAGATTGATACCATTGGTAAGAAGCGTGACGGCGCAGGTTTTTCCGGAGGGAACGACGAGCGCGAGCAGACTTTAAACCAGCTCCTTACAGAAATGGACGGATTTGACGGATCCAAGGGCGTTGTGATTCTTGCAGCGACCAACCGTCCAGATTCTCTTGATCCGGCCCTTCTCCGTCCGGGACGTTTTGACAGAAGAATCCCTGTTGAACTTCCTGATCTTTTAGGTCGTGAGGAGATCCTTAAGGTACATGCTAAGAAGATTAAGATTGCGGATTCTGTCCGTTTTGACGATATTGCCAAAGCAGCGGCAGGAGCTTCCGGCGCGGAGCTTGCCAATATTGTAAACGAAGCGGCTCTCCGGGCAGTCAGAGACGGACGTAAGTTTGCTACTCAGGCAGATTTTGAGGAGAGTATTGAGGTGGTAATTGCAGGCTATCAGAAAAAGAACCGTGTGCTTTCCAATAAAGAAAAACTGATCGTTTCTTACCATGAGATCGGTCATGCTCTTGTGGCTGCCAAGCAGACAGAATCTGCTCCGGTTCATAAAATTACGATTATTCCTCGTACTTCAGGAGCCCTGGGCTATACGATGCAGGTAGATGAAAAAGAACATTTCCTTATGTCCAAGGAGGAACTGGAAAATAAAATTGCCACCTTTACCGGAGGACGTGCGGCAGAAGAGCTTGTTTTCCATTCTATTACTACAGGGGCATCCAATGATATTGAACAGGCTACCAGAATTGCCAGGGGAATGATTTCCCGTTATGGTATGAGCGATGAATTTGACATGGTTGCCATGGAAAATATCAGCAACCAGTATTTAGGAGGCGATTCCAGTCTGGCATGCTCCTTTGAGACACAGACCCTTTTGGATAAGAAGGTGGTGGAGCTTGTAAGAAAGCAGCATGAGAAGGCGTTGAAGATTCTTCAGGATAATATCGGTAAGCTTCATGAGTTGGCGCAGTATCTTTATGAGCATGAGACCATTACCGGAGAGGAGTTTATGCAGATCCTTGAAGCGCCTGTTCCTGCTGTGGAGGATAGCCATGAATCTGTAGAAACACCTGTGGCTCTTCCAGATCAAAAGGAAGAACCGGCAAAAGAACAGGAAACCGAAACAGGGGAAGACTGATCCCTGTGGAAACAATAAAAAGAGAGAGGCGCTTTCAACTAATGAACCGTTGAGAGCCGCCTCTTTTTGTGTTATGATAGGAAAGAAATCCGGTTTCAGAAAATCAGCGCAGAATCTGTCTGTCAGATTTTTGATGAGAAGAGCCGGGGACAGGAGGAGTAGAATTGCACAGAAAAGGACAACTCATGGAACTGGACTGCCGTACGGCAGAAAGCATGGTGGCCGGATATATTAACCATACACTAAAAACAGACGAGATGGAGGAATTTCTGGATCATATTGAGCATTGTACCTCCTGCTATGATGAACTGGAAACTTATTTTATTGTAAATAAGGTTACGCAGCAGCTTGATGAACAGGAGGATGGATGTGTGTTGGATTTTCAGAATCTTTTGAAGCAGGATATTCGCAGATCCAGAAGAGAGATCCATAAAAAAAGAGTCATGCATCTGGCAGGCGGCGCATTGACCATCCTGTTTTCCGGCATCTTGATTCTGTTTCTTATTTTTGTTATATTTGAGATCAGAAAATACTGGTAAGGACGAGAGAATCTTAGGAGGAAAGGGTTTTGAGTGAAAAAATATTACTGATTGACGGACACAGTATTTTAAATAGAGCTTTTTATGGACTCCCAGACCTGACGAACTCAGAGGGAAGACATACAGGAGCTGTTTATGGATTTTTGAACATTATGTTCCGAATCCTGGAGGAGGAAAAGCCGGATTATCTTACTGTGGCTTTTGACCTTCATGAACCAACCTTCCGTCATAAGATTTATGACGCATATAAGGGAACAAGAAAGGGAATGCCTTCAGAGCTTGTAGAACAGGTTCCTCTGATTCGTGAAATGCTTACTGCCATGGAAATAAAGACTGTGTCTCTGCCTGGGTATGAGGCGGACGATCTTCTGGGTACACTAGCTGCGCGCAGTGAAAAAAAGGGAATGGACGTTACCATTCTCTCTGGAGACAGGGATCTTCTTCAGCTTGCTACCGAAAAGGTAATGATTCGTCTTCCAAAGACGTCCAGGGGCAAAACAACTATTGAAGATTTTCATGCAGATCAGGTAAAAGAAAAATATCAGGTGACGCCTCCCCAGATCATTGAGCTGAAAGCTCTGATGGGAGATTCTTCTGACAATATACCGGGAATCCCAGGAGTTGGTGAAAAGACAGCTACAAAAATCATTGCAGAGTTTGGTTCTATAGAAAACGCTCATGACCATCTTGAGGAGATTAAACCAAACAAGGCAAAAGAATCCTTAAGAGAGCATTACGATCTGGCAATTTTAAGTAAGACCCTGGCAACCATTAACACAGACAGTCCTCTGGAATATTCCTATGAGGAGGCCCGTCTTCTGAATCTTTATACCCCGGAGGCATATGAACTTTGCAGAAAACTGGAATTTAAAAATCTTCTGGGAAGATTTACTGCAGAAGCAGTGCCGGAAAGCTCCATGGAAAAGGAATTTTTTACCTGTCAGGATCTGTCAGGGGCGGAGGCTCTTTTTGCAAAAGCTTCCAAGAAAGAAAGGGTTGGACTTGCTCTTCTTTCTGACAAAGACAGGGTATATGGAATGGGACTTGCCCTGGAAAAAAACGACGTTTATTATGTTCCGGTCAGAGGACTTGTAACCGGAGAATATCTTTGCGCTATGATCCAGAATCTGAACCAGGAAACTTTGATCGGAGCTATGGATATTAAGGCTCTTTTGAAACATGTAGATCTTTCGGATGACAGGGAAATTTTTGACCTGGGAATCGGAGCCTATCTTTTAAATCCTCTAAAATCTTCGTATACGTATGAGGATATTGCAAGAGAGTTTTGCGGGGCAAGCATTCCTTCAAGAGAAGAACTTCTTGGCAGGACTTCTTATGCTAAAGCGTGGGAGGAAGAATCCGAAGCTCTTACAAGCTGCGCCTGCTATGAGGCGTATACTGCCCTGGAAGGACAGAAGCCAATAGAAAAAGCTCTTCACGAAACCCATATGTGGAAGGTGTACCAGGAAATCGAGCTTCCTCTTGTGTTTACCCTCAATTCTATGGAACAGTGGGGAATCCAGGTAAAAGGAGAAGAGCTGAAAGCCTATGGCGAAAACTTAAGCGTCCGTATCAGAGAACTGGAAAAGGAAATATATGAGCAGGCAGGAGAGGAATTTAATATTAATTCTCCCAAGCAGCTAGGGGTGATCCTTTTTGAAAAGCTGGGGATTCCCGGCGGCAAAAAAACAAAAACAGGTTATTCTACAGCAGCGGATATTCTGGAAAAACTTGCTCCCAAGCAGCCCATTGTTAATTCAATTCTTGAATACCGACAGCTTACCAAGCTGAAATCCACTTATGCCGACGGTCTTGGTGCAGTGATTGAAAAAGATGGAAGAATCCATTCCACCTTCCACCAGACTATTACGGCTACAGGACGTATCAGCAGCACAGAACCAAACCTTCAGAATATTCCCGTACGTATGGAGCTTGGAAGACTGATTCGTAAAGTTTTTGTTCCAGAAGAGGGATATGTATTTCTGGACGCGGACTATTCTCAGATAGAACTTCGTGTACTGGCACATATGTCCGGGGATGAAATGCTGATCCAGGCCTATAAAGAAGCACAGGATATTCACAGACTGACAGCTTCCCAGGTATTCCATGTTCCTTTTGACCAGGTGACAGATATTCAAAGACGTAATGCCAAGGCAGTGAATTTTGGAATCGTATACGGGATCAGTTCCTTTGGCTTAAGCCAGGATTTAAGCATTACCAGAAAGGAAGCTGGTCAATATATAGAAAATTATTTTGAGACTTATCCGAAGATCAAAGGATTTCTTGACAGTATGGTTGAGGAAGGGAAGGAAAAAGGATATGTTTCTACTATGTTTGGAAGAAGGCGTCCTGTACCTGAGCTGAAATCCAGTAATTTTATGCAGCGGTCCTTTGGAGAGCGGGTTGCCATGAATTCTCCTATTCAGGGTACGGCGGCAGATATTATCAAGATTGCCATGAACCGTGTTTACAGAAGAATGAAACAGGAGGGGCTTAAGTCCCGACTGGTACTGCAGGTACATGACGAGCTTCTGATCGAAACAAAAAAAGAAGAGCTGGAAGCTGTGTCCCGGATACTGGAAGAAGAAATGAAAGGGGCTGCCAGTCTTGCGGTTGAGCTGGAAGTAGATATGAACCAGGGCGATAACTGGTATGAGGCGAAGTAATGAATCAAAGCAATGAAATGAAAATTATTGGTCTTACCGGAGGCGTGGGAGCAGGAAAAAGCACAGTGCTGAATTACCTGGAAAAGCATTTGTCCGCCTGCGTCATACAGGCAGACCAGGTGGGACATCTGGTTATGGAACCGGGAGAACGATGCTATGATCAGGTAGTCCATTTATTTGGAAAAAATGTCATAAAAAGTGATAAAACCATTGACCGGAAGAGGGTTTCCGATGTAGTATTCTGTAATGAGGAAATGCGTCAGAAACTGAACAGTATCATCCATCCTGCGGTTAAAACTTTTATTCTGGATAGAATCAAAGAGGAACAGAACAGGGGGTGCCGTCTTTTTGTTGTAGAAGCAGCCCTTCTTCTGGAGGATCATTATGATGCGTTTTGTCATAAGGTCTGGTATGTACACACAGAAAAGGAAGTTCGCATTGAGCGCCTGATCAGAAGCAGAGGATATAGCCGTGAGAAAGCGGAGGGCATTATTGCCAGTCAGGCCACGGAGAAGTTTTTTATGGATCATGCAGATTATGTCATAGAAAACAGCGGATCCCCTGAGGAAACATACCGGCAGATCGAAGAAGGGATAGAGAAATTATGAGATTTTGCAGCATAGCCAGCGGAAGCAGCGGAAACTGCATTTATGTAGGCTCAGAAAAAACCCATGTGCTGGTGGATATTGGGATCAGCGGCAAAAAGATGGAGCAGGGATTGAACAGCCTTGATCTTACTGGCCGCGATATTGACGGGATTTTGATCACTCATGAACATTCTGATCATATCAGAGGTCTTGGAGTGATCTCCAGGAGGTATGGAATCCCAATTTATGCCACAGGAGGGACTGTGGACGCCATGCAGCGGTCCGGCTCTCTGGGAAAAATCCCGGAAGGAATATTCCGGAAGATACGGGAGGATGAACCTTTTACCATTGGGGATATGAACATCCGTCCCTTTACCATTCCTCATGATGCGGCGCAGCCTGTAGGCTACCGGATGGAATGCAAGGATCATTCCGTAGGAATCGCAACAGATCTTGGAAAGTACAATGATTATATCATTGAAAACCTCCAGAATCTGGATGCTCTCCTTCTGGAGGCCAACCATGATATCAGGATGCTCCAGGTGGGCAAATACCCCTATTATCTGAAGCAGAGGATTCTCGGCGACAGAGGCCATCTTTCCAACGAAAATGCAGGAAGGCTTTTATGCAGGCTTCTTCACGATAATATGAAGGCTATTTTTTTGGGGCATTTAAGCCGTGAAAACAATTATGAGGAACTGGCTTATGAAACGGTCTGTTCAGAAGTGACTATGGGAGACAACCCTTATAAATCAAAGGACTTTAAAATTCAGGTAGCGAAGCGGGATTTTGTTTCCGAGGCAGTTACCGTATAGAAAGAGGACAGAATAATGAAAAAAACAATTATTACAGTCGTTGGAAACGACACAGTAGGAATCATTGCAAAGGTTTGCACATACCTGGCAGAAAATAATGTTAATATTTTGGATATTACCCAGACTATTGTACAGGGATATTTTAATATGATGATGGTTGCAGATACTTCTGCATCAGAAAAGGATGCTGCGGCTCTGTCAACAGGATTAACAGAATTAGGAGACAGCATTGGAGTTGTGATCCACTACCAGCACGAAGATATTTTTAATAAAATGCACAGAATCTAATGAGAGCATCCGCAGTCAAAATTGCTATGGCTGTTTCCAGAGGAATCCATACATAAACCTAAGGAGAAACTGACTTATGATTAACATATTTGAGGTAAATGAGACAAACAAGATGATCGAACAGGAGAATCTGGACGTTCGTACCATCACCATGGGCATCAGCCTTCTGGACTGCATTGACAGCAATCTGGATAAGGTAAACGAGAACATTTACAATAAGATCACCCGCCACGCCAAGGATCTGGTAGAAACCGGAGATAAGATTGCAATGGAATATGGGATCCCCATTGTAAATAAACGTATTTCCGTTACCCCCATCGCTTTGATCGGAGGGGCTGCCTGCCGCACAAGCGAGGACTTTGTGACCATTGCAAAAACTCTTGACCGTGCTGCCAAGACCGTAGGCGTAAACTTTATCGGCGGTTATTCTGCGCTGGTAAGCAAGGGAATGACTCCGGCAGAGGAGCTTTTGATCCGTTCTATTCCTCAGGCTCTTGCAGAGACGGAACGTGTCTGCAGTTCTGTAAACGTAGGTTCCACAAAAACAGGAATCAATATGGATGCAGTTCGTCTGATGGGAGAGATTGTTCTGGAAACTGCAAAAGCAAGCGAAAACCAGGATTCTCTTGGCTGCGCCAAGCTGGTGGTATTTTGCAATGCGCCGGACGATAATCCCTTTATGGCAGGTGCTTTCCATGGCGTGACAGAAGCAGATTGTATCATCAATGTAGGCGTCAGCGGACCGGGCGTTGTAAAGACTGCCCTTCAGAAGGTTCGGGGCAAGGATTTTGAGACCCTTTGTGAGATGATCAAAAGAACAGCCTTTAAGGTAACGCGTGTAGGCCAGCTTGTGGCACAGGAGGCGTCCAAACGCCTTGGAGTACCATTTGGAATCGTAGACCTTTCTCTTGCTCCAACTCCGGCTATTGGAGACAGTGTGGCAGAGATCCTGGAAGAGATCGGACTTGAGAGGGTGGGCGCTCCGGGAACCACAGCGGCGCTTGCTCTTCTTAACGACCAGGTAAAAAAAGGCGGAGTTATGGCTTCTACAGCAGTAGGCGGATTAAGCGGCGCATTTATCCCTGTCAGCGAAGATCAGGGAATGATCGACGCAGTAAATCTTGGGGCTCTTTCTTTGGAAAAACTGGAAGCAATGACCTGTGTCTGCTCTGTAGGGCTGGATATGATCGCAATTCCGGGAGATACGAAGGCTTCCACCATTTCCGGTATTATTGCAGATGAGGCTGCTATCGGAATGATCAACCAGAAAACAACAGCAGTGCGTGTAATTCCTGTAATCGGCAAAGGTGTTGGCGAAACAGTAGAATTTGGCGGACTTTTGGGCTATGCGCCGATCATGCCAGTAAATCAGTTCTCCTGTCAGGCGTTTGTTGACCGTGGAGGAAGAATACCGGCGCCTATCCACAGCTTTAAAAATTAAAATAGAATTTTTGAGAGGAACTGGACACAGACGGCGTACGTGGAATATCATAAAGAAAAGTGATTTTCAGGGTTGACAATGACAAGGTGATGTGTTAAAGTGAAATACAACAAAACCGATGAGGAAGAAGAGTAGACAGTTTTGTACCATTCCAGAGAGCAGGCGGAGGTGGAAGCCTGTATGAGACGAATTGTTGAATGGCCTTCCGAGGGCAGCCCGAAATTATTTATCAGAAGAGTAGGCGCTGACGGGAACCGAACCCGTTACCAATCAGGAGTGTATGTTTGTACATGAGAAAGTGGACATT
>NZ_CALFLA010000076.1 GCF_937880195.1 uncultured Blautia sp. | reverse complement strand
GCTTTTGTGATATACAGGAAGAGAAACCCTGTGCATCTGCAGAGGGATTTTTTTGAGGGGAGGAATGGATATGAGTAATAAACTGATTGATTTTCAACATATTTCTAAAACTTATGGTCTGCAGACGGTTTTGGATGATTTTAGCCTTTATATAAGAGAAAATGAATTTCTGACGCTTTTGGGGCCAAGCGGCTGCGGGAAAACAACAACCCTTCGTATTTTGGGCGGTTTTGAAACGCCGGATGCGGGACGCGTGATTTTTGACGGAAAGGACATTACGGATCTTCCGCCAAATAAAAGACAGCTGAATACAGTGTTTCAGAAGTATGCTCTTTTTACTCACATGACAATAGCGGAAAATATTGCATTTGGGCTGAAAATAAAAAATAAAAGCAAGCAGTACATCCATGATAAGATTAAATATGCGCTGAAGCTTGTAAACCTGGACGGATATGAAAACCGTATGCCGGATTCCTTAAGCGGCGGCCAGCAGCAGAGAATCGCCATTGCCCGGGCCATTGTAAACGAGCCAAAGGTATTGCTTCTGGACGAGCCTCTGGGGGCTTTGGACTTAAAGCTCCGCCAGGACATGCAGTACGAACTGATCCGTCTTAAAAATGAGCTGGGAATCACTTTCCTGTACGTTACTCACGACCAGGAGGAAGCGCTTACCATGTCAGATACTATCGTGGTAATGAATCAGGGATATATTCAGCAGATCGGTACGCCGGAGAAGATTTACAACGAGCCGGAAAATGCTTTTGTGGCGGATTTTATCGGGGAGAGCAATATTATTCCTGCAACTATGGTAGAGGACCGTCTTGTGAAGATCCTGGGTGTGAATTTCCCCTGTGTGGACGAAGGTTTCGGACAGAATAAGCCGGTAGACGTAGTGATCCGTCCTGAGGATATTGATCTTATGAAACCGGGACAGGGAAGTATTGACGGCGTTGTTACCCACCTTATTTTTAAAGGCGTTCATTATGAGATGGAAGTTATGGCCAATAATTATGAATGGCTGGTACATAGTACAGATATGTTCCCGGTAGGAACTCAGGTCAGCATTCATGTGGATCCTTTTGACATCCAGATTATGAAAAAGCCGGAATCTGAGGATGAGGAGGCGGTAAACATTGAAGAATAAACGTCTTCTGGCAGGCCCCTATCTTTTCTGGTCTTTATCCTTTGTAGTGATTCCTCTTCTGGTAATCGTCTATTATGCGTTTACCAGCGACGGAGGAGGACTGACCTTTTCCAATCTTTCTGAGATCACTACACCGGAAAATCTGAAAGCTCTGGGGATATCTCTGCTTTTGTCCTTTTTAAGCACTCTGGTCTGTCTGATCCTGGCATATCCTCTTGCCATGATCTTAAGCCAGAGAAAGGTGAATCAGACGAGCTTTATCGTTCTGATTTTTATTCTTCCCATGTGGATGAATTTTCTGCTGCGAACCATGGCATGGCAGACGCTTCTGGAAAAGAACGGGGTGATCAACAGTATTTTAAGTTTTCTTCACCTTCCGGTGCTGGAGATTATCAATACGCCCTATGCTATCATTCTGGGTATGGTATACAATTTCCTGCCTTTTATGGTACTGCCCATTTACAATGTGCTGATTAAGATCGACCCCAATGTGATCAATGCAGCCAGGGATCTGGGAGCCAATTCTGTTCAGACCTTTTTGAAGGTGGTTTTTCCTTTAAGCATTCCAGGTGTGATCAGTGGAATTACTATGGTGTTTGTGCCTGCTCTTACCACCTTTGTTATTTCAGACCTTTTGGGCGGCGGTAAGATACTGCTGATCGGAAATGTGATCGAGCAGTCCTTTAAGCAAAATAGTAACTGGCATGTAGGAAGCGGGCTTTCCCTTGTACTTATGGTATTTATTATTGCCAGTATGGCTCTTGTGGCAAAATATGATAAAGGAGAAGGAGGTACGGCATTTTGATCAGAAAATCCTTGCAGAAGCTGTATCTGGCTCTGATTTTTATTATACTTTATGCGCCTATTGTCACTTTAATGGTTCTTTCTTTTAATGAATCCAGGACAAGAGCAAAGTGGGGCGGATTTACCCTGAAGTGGTATAAGGAACTGTTCCAGAATGAACAGATCATGAGTGCCTTTTATACAACTCTGGTTATTTCTCTTGTTGCTGCGGCAGTGGCTACCCTGATTGGAACAGCGGCGGCTATTGCTATCCAGGGAATGAAACACAGGTGGCGTACCTTTTATATGGGAGTGACAAACATTCCTATGATGAATGCGGAAATCGTAATGGGTGTGTCCCTGATGTTGCTTTTTATTGCGGTGGGAATGAAGATGGGATTTGGAACGATCCTGATCGCGCATATTACCTTTAATATTCCCTATGTGATCCTTAGTGTGATGCCTAAGCTGAAACAGACAAACCGTCATGTGTATGAAGCGGCCATGGATCTGGGAGCATCTCCGCTGGAAGCATTTTTCAAGGTAGTATTCCCGGATATTGTGCCGGGGGTTCTTTCCGGTTTTATGCTGGCATTTACTATGTCTTTGGATGATTTTGTTATCACTCACTTTACAAAAGGGCCAGGTATTGATACCCTTTCCACCAAAATCTATACAGAAGTCCGTAAGGGTATCAAGCCGGAGATTTATGCTCTGTCAACGATTATGTTTGTGACAGTCCTTGTTCTTTTGATTTTGATCAATTATCCTCCTGAAGAAAACGAGGAGACAAAGACCAGAAAAAAACGGGTGAAGCACCCTTCCAAAATAAAGAAGATCCTGCTTCGCCGGGTGATTCCGGTTGCCATCTGCGCGGTTTTTCTTTTTGGCGGTTTTTATTATGCCCAGGAAAGCAGTCTTGTGAACTCCAAAAAAGTTGTGGTATATAACTGGGGAGAATATCTGGATCCAGAAATTCTCACCATGTTTGAGGAGGAAACAGGCATTGACGTGGTATATGAAGAATTTGAGACAAATGAGATCCTTTATCCAAAGATCAGCTCTGGAGCCATTGCCTATGATGTGATCTGTCCAAGCGATTACATGATTCAGAGAATGATCAAAAACGATCTTCTGGCAGAGATCAATTTTGACAACATTCCAAATATTAAAAATATTGGAAAAGAATATATGGATCAGTCCAGGCAGTTTGATCCAGAAAATAAATATTCTGTGCCATATTGCTGGGGAACAGTGGGAATTCTTTATAATAAAACCATGGTGGACGAGCCGGTAACAAGCTGGTCTATCCTCTGGGATGAAAAATATAAAGATAATATTCTGATGCAGGATTCTGTCAGGGACGCTTTTGGCGTAACATTAAAATATCTGGGATATTCCCTGAATTCTACAGATTTGGACGAGCTGACAAAGGCCAGAGACCTTCTGATCAAGCAGAAGCCTCTTGTGCAGGCCTATGTGATCGACCAGGTAAGGGATAAGATGATCGGAAATGAGGCGGCTATCGGCGTAATCTATTCAGGAGAGGCCATTTATACACAGAAAGAAAATCCAGACCTGGAATATGTGGTTCCAGAAGAGGGAAGCAATATCTGGATCGACTCCTGGGTAATTCCCAAAAATGCAGAGAATAAAGAGAACGGCGAGAAGTTTATCAACTTCCTTTGCAGGCCGGATATCGCTCTTAAGAATTTTGAATATATTACCTATTCCACTCCGAATACAGAAGCACGAAAGATGATCGAGGACGAATCCATCCGAAACAGTGAGATTGCCTTCCCGGATCTTTCAAAATATGATAATCTGGAGACATTCCAGTACCTGGGAACAGAGGCAGATCAGACATATGGAGAACTGTGGAACCAGGTGAAATCCCATTAAACGGTATTATAAAACAGAGTTTGAATAATGGATCAAGAAGGTGGTTAAAGAACGAAAACTTTAACCACCTTCTGTTGTATTATACAGTCATAATGCCCTGTCTTTATTTGTGTCTGGTATACTGCTTTTCAATCAGGTTCAGGATGCTGTACAGTCCCATGGCGATAAAACACAGGATAAGAATGGACATAAGAACAGTAGTCAGCTTAAAGGTCTGGCTGGAATAGATGATCAGATATCCAAGTCCCTGCCGTGCTCCAATAAATTCCCCAATAATCACCCCTACAAGGCAAAGGCCGATATTTACCTTTATCACGCTTAAGATCAGAGGGATAGAAGATGGAAGGACAATCTTAAAAAGTTCATCTCTTTTTGTTCCTCCAAGGGTTGCGATCAGCTTGCGCTTATCAGGATCTGTTTCCTGAAAGCCGGTGTATAGATTAATAACAGAACCAAAAAGAGCCACTGACATTCCTGCCACAATAATAGTTTTTACATTGGCTCCCAGCCATACGATAAGAAGCGGGGCAAGGGCAGATTTTGGCAGACTATTAAGAACAACAAGATAAGGTTCCAGAATCTTGGAAATTCTGGGACAGGCCCATAAGAGCACTGCTGTTCCAATACCAAGGATCACCACAAAAAAGAAACTTACAAGGGTTTCCATAAGGGTCACTCCGATATGGGAAAAGAGAGACTGATCCCGGCACATCTGGACAAAGTTTTCGGCAATAGCAAAAGGACTGCTGAAAATAAAGGAATCAATAAAGCCTTGCCGGGCAGAGATCTCCCATAAAAGAAGAAAAGCCAGAAAAAGCAGGATTCTGGACAGAAGAATCGTATTTTTTTCCCGTTTCCGCTGATAAAGATATTTTTTCTGGGCAGGAGAAAGGTCAGGCATGATTATTCAGCTCCTTCCATATCTGGTTAAAATAAGATTTAAAATCCGGGGCGTTTCTTGAGGAAAGTGGCGTCCTTTCTTTTATTTCAAGATCAATGGGGATGATCCTGGCTACAGATGCCGGACGTTTTGTAAGGATGATTACCCTGTCTGCCATGCTGATCGCTTCGGAAATATCATGAGTTACCAGAATAGCAGGTTTTTTTTCTTTTTTCAGTATTCTTCCGATATCATCGCTGACATTGAGCCTGGTCTGATAATCCAGGGCTGAAAAAGGCTCGTCAAGGAGCAGAAGCTCCGGTTTCAGGGCAAGAGTACGGATCAGGGCAGCTCTCTGGCGCATTCCCCCTGATAACTGGGAAGGACGGGCGGAACGGAATTTGTCCAAACCGTAAGTGTGAAGCATTTCTTCGATATAAGAAAGTTTTTTCGGGGTCAGCTCCCGACGGATTTCAAGTCCAAGCAAAACGTTTTTGTAAATATTTCGCCATTCCAGCAGGTGATCCTTTTGCAGCATGTAGCCGATCCTGGGATCTCCCGGGGAAACAGGTGTATTGTTCATAAGCACAGAACCGCTTTCCGGTTTCAGCAGTCCGCAGATCACATTTAAAAGAGTGGATTTTCCACAGCCGGAAGGACCTACAACAGCCAGAAATTCTCCCGGCATCAGATCAAAGGATATATGTGAAAGGGCGGAAGTTTCCCCGGAAGGCGTATGATAGGAAAGAGAAAGATCTCTGATTTCCAGAAGTGGTTTCATAGCGTACCTCCCTATGATTTTTTTACAGCTATATCTTATGATATGCTTATGGGGACTTCTGTGTTATGGAGTGAATTGTGTCTGGCTGCTGCGAAGGTAGTTATAAGTTCTAATTTTTCTGACCGCGATCTTTCTCTTGAAGCAGAGAAAAAAAAGAGATAAAATACAGGCTGTGAATAGATATGATCTGTATATGTAAAAGGAGTTATCATGAATAAAAGAAATTATCAGAGAGAGCTGGACGCTTTGATTAAAAGCCTTGAAGAAAAAAAGGAAACGCCTCGTTTGTTCCTTCATAGCTGTTGCGCGCCATGCTCTAGCTATGTATTGGAATACCTGGCAGAATATTTTGAAATTACTGTATATTTTTATAATCCCAATATTTCTCCAAGAGAAGAGTATGAAAAAAGAGTAGAGGAAATCCGCAGGATGATAGGAGAAATGAATTTCATCCGTCCGGTTCATTTTGTGGAGGGAGAGTATGATCCCCAGGTGTTTTATCAAATGGCGAAAGGACTGGAGCATGTGCCTGAAGGAGGGGAGAGATGTTTTGGATGTTATCGCCTCCGCATGGAGGAAGCGGCGAGGCTGGCCAAAGAGGGCGGCTATGATTATTTTACTACCACTCTTTCCATCAGCCCCTTAAAAAATGCCGGAAAAATAAATGAGATTGGAGAAGAGCTGGCAAAGATTTACAGTGTGGCCCATCTTCCTTCTGATTTCAAAAAAAAGAACGGTTATAAACGATCCATTGAACTGTCGAGAGAGTATGATCTTTATCGGCAGGATTACTGCGGCTGTGTATTTTCCAAAAGAGACAGAGAAGAAGAGAAAATGCAAAAAAGTGAATAAATATAAAATATAACGTATAAATATACGAGAAAAAGTGCATAAAAAGTATATTTGCTCTTTGATTTTAAGAAAAAATGTGGTATACTTGGAACACTTAGTCGAATTTTATACAGAAACGAGGAAAATAATTATGGCACAGTTATGGGGAGGACGTTTCACAAAGGAAACAGACCAGCTTGTTTATAACTTTAACGCGTCTATTTCCTTTGACCAGAAATTTTATGAACAGGACATTCGGGGAAGCAAAGCCCATGTAAAAATGCTGGCAAAACAGGGGATTTTGACAGAAGAAGAAAAAGACCAGATCCTAAATGGTCTGGACGGTATTCTTGCCGATGTAAAGGAAGGCCGTCTTATGATCACTTCCGAATACGAGGATATTCACAGCTTTGTGGAGGCCAATTTGATTGCCCGCATTGGAGATCCAGGCAAAAAACTTCATACAGGAAGAAGCCGGAACGATCAGGTAGCTCTGGATATGAAGCTTTATACAAGGGATGAGATTGATGCCATTGACAAAGAACTGAAAGAGCTTCTTACGGCTCTTTTGAAAATCATGGAAGATAATCTCCATACCTATATGCCGGGATTTACACATCTTCAAAAAGCCCAGCCGGTAACTTTGGCTCACCATGTAGGCGCATATTTTGAAATGTTCAGAAGAGACAGGGGACGGATGGCTGATATCAGAAAGAGAATGAATACCTGTCCTCTTGGAGCAGGAGCCCTGGCAGGAACCACCTATCCTCTTGATAGGGAATATACGGCGCAGCTTCTAGGCTTTGACGAGCCTACCAGAAACAGTATGGACTCTGTGTCAGATAGGGATTATGTGATCGAGCTTCTTTCAGCTCTTTCTACGATTATGATGCACCTTAGCCGTTTTTCAGAGGAGATCATCCTCTGGAATTCCAACGAGTACCGTTTTGTGGAAATCGACGATGCCTACAGCACCGGAAGCAGTATTATGCCTCAGAAGAAAAATCCTGATATTGCGGAGCTTCTCAGGGGCAAAACAGGCCGGGTTTACGGAGCGCTGATGTCCATACTTACAACTATGAAGGGAATCCCTCTGGCGTATAACAAAGATATGCAGGAGGACAAGGAGCTGACCTTTGACGCCATTGATACAGTAAAAGGCTGCCTGGCTCTTTTTACAGGAATGGTTTCCACAATGGAATTTCGTAAGGATGTAATGGAGGCAAGTGCCAAGAACGGATTTACCAATGCGACAGATGCGGCGGACTATCTTGTAAACCACGGAGTTCCTTTCCGCGATGCTCATGGTATTGTAGGCCGTCTGGTGCTGACCTGTATTGACAGGGGGATTTCTCTGGATGAGCTGCCTCTTTCTGACTATCAGGAGATCAGTCCGGTGTTTGAAAAGGATATTTATGAGGCTATCAGCATGAAAACCTGTGTGGAAAAGCGCTGCACTTATGGCGCGCCGGGAGCAGAGGTTATGAAAAAGGTAATCAAGGCAAACAGAGAATATCTGGAAACTGTTCATCCGTAAAATAATTTGCAGGAAAAGAAAAAAGCACTTGCATTTTTCCAAAAAGTGTTATAGTATTTACAAGAACGACAAATGTATGTAACACAAAGACATAAAGTGAGGAGAGGATTATTATGAGCGAGAAACTGAGAGTCGGTATTTTAGGAGCTACCGGAATGGTAGGACAGAGATTTATTTCTCTTCTGGAAAATCATCCCTGGTTTGAAGTGGTTACTCTTGCAGCAAGCACCAGAAGCGCAGGCAAGACATATGAAGAGGCTGTAGGCGGAAGATGGAAAATGGACACTCCTATGCCGGAAGCAGTAAAAAAGATTGTGGTAATGAATGTAAATGAAGTAGAGAAGGTTGCGGCAACTGTTGATTTCGTATTCTCTGCTGTAGATATGTCCAAGGATGAGATCAAGGCCATTGAGGAAGAGTACGCTAAGACCGAGACTCCTGTTGTTTCCAATAACAGCGCTCACCGCTGGACACCGGACGTTCCTATGGTAGTTCCGGAAATCAACCCTGAGCATTTTGATGTGATTGAGTTTCAGAAGAAACGTCTTGGAACAAAGAGAGGCTTCATTGCAGTAAAACCAAACTGTTCTATCCAGAGCTATGCGCCGGTACTTACTGCATGGAAGGAATTTGAACCTTATGAAGTAGTGGCTACTACATATCAGGCTATTTCCGGAGCAGGCAAGACATTTAAGGACTGGCCGGAAATGGAGCACAACATTATTCCTTATATTGGCGGTGAAGAAGAGAAGAGCGAAAAAGAGCCTCTGAGACTTTGGGGTAAGATCGAGGACGGTGTGATCGTTCCGGCTCAGGAGCCTGTGATCACCTGCCAGTGCATCCGTGTGCCTGTTCTTAACGGTCATACAGCGGCCGTATTTGTAAAATTCCGCAAGAAACCTACAAAAGAACAGCTTATTGAGGCTCTTCGCAATTTCAGCGGCGTTCCTCAGGAGCTTGAACTTCCAAGCGCACCGAAACATTTCATCCAGTACCTGGAGGAGGACAACCGTCCTCAGGTAACAGAGGATGTAAACTATGAGAATGGAATGGGCGTATCCATCGGACGTCTCCGTGAGGATACTGTATACGATTATAAGTTCGTAGGACTTTCCCATAATACAGTAAGAGGCGCTGCAGGCGGAGCTGTTCTCTGCGCAGAAACTCTTAAGGCAAAAGGATTTATTACAAAGAAATAAAGAAAGAAAAGAGCCTGACCCTGTAAAACATAAGGGTTTAGGCTCTCTTTTTCTGTCTGTGATACTAAAATGATACTAAAATTATACTTTATTGATTTTGCTTACAATGTCACTTTGCTGATGCGGAAACAAATGAGCGTAAATCTTAAGCGTAACATCTGGCGATTCATGCCCCAGGCGTTCCGCTACCAGTACAGGATTGGCTCCAAGGTTGATTAAAACAGAAGCGTGAGAGTGTCTGAGATCGTGGACCCGGATTTCTTTTACTCCTGCTTTCTGGGATTGCCTTTTTAATGCAGTACGAACAGTTTTTGCGTGTTTCTCAAAAAGTCTGACCGTCGGATCAGGCTCGTAGAGATGGGAAACGTATTCTCTGATTTCTTGGGTGAGAAATTCCGGGATGTCTATAACTCTTTCTCCATGAATGGTTTTTGGTTTGTCTATAAGGTCTTTTCCTGTGATCCGGTAATATCCCTTAGTGATGCTGATCTTGTTTCCTTTAAAGTCTATATCCTGCAGCGTAAGAGCCAGCAACTCTCCCACACGCATTCCGGTATAATATAGAATCTCAAAGATTGTGAAAAAGGTCAGATTGTCGTAAGAATCCTTGCAAGAGCTTAACTGCTCTATAAACTTATGATATTCTTCTGGTGTCCAGAAATTAAGCTGCCGGGTTTTCCTGCTGCCAATGCTTTTCCCACAAGGATTCTTTGACAGCCCCACATAATCAACCGCATAAGAAAATATTGCTTTCAGGTAAATGTTGATCTGATTCAGGTAGGTGTCAGACAAACCTTTCTGCAGCATAACATTCTGCCATTCCATAATGTCAGTTGGAGTGATGTCTGATATGATCCGGTCCTTGAAGTAGGGTACAATATGGTTATCAATCATATTGAACCGGGACTGGGCGGTACTCTCCCTGATCCGAAGCGTGATATATTCCTTATAGCGTCTATACAGGGATTGAAAGGAAATATCAGGATTCCTTGCAAACTGTTCTAAAAACTTCCGCTCCCAGTCTTTGGCTTCTCTCTGAAGTTTAAATCCCCTTTTCATTTTTTGTTTTCTCTGGCCCTGCCAGTTTTCATAATAGAATTTGCAGTACCAGGTCTTTGTTTTCTCGTCAAAATATGATGGCATAATATCCTCCGTTCTGGCCGGGGGCGGTGGCTTAAAAACGAAGGTTGACGAATTTTTCTGTATGACATATAATATACTTAACAGGAGAGCCGGAAGGGAACCACTACTTCCCCGCCCCGGCGAAATGAAAAACTATTGAAAATAGCTCGTCGACTTTCTCAGGGTCAGGACGGGCTATTTTTTATGGGTAAGATTCAGAATTGCAACGATTAATAAGGCAACGCTTACAATCAGGCTTAATTCCTCATATGTACTCATTGGCACCACCTCCGACAGGCTCGGAACGGGTGCAGCACGTCCCCCGGCTCCCCGGGTAAGCATATTATATTGTCATGGTATGGGTGCTCAGATTTGAGTGGCTCGTCTTTCGGGACGAAGCAATATTGAACTAACAACAATTTTGTTGTGAGCCAAACTACCAAAACGGTACTTGAGGGATGTAGATAGTATCGACGCCCCAGTACATGGATTCCTAAAACAGGATCTCATCTCGATAGCAAGACCACGCCCCTGAATCAAGGTGTTGGTTAGATCATGCCACGTCCCCATTTGGAGAATCTGATCAAGGTGTTTCTGATCTGGAACCACATAACATGAATCCACAGAAGGAGAGTTCCCGGCTTTTCAGTTCTTGGCTGATCTGCCGGGGCTTTTCTCTGTTCGGGGGTCTGGTCTGGTTAGGGTGTCACATTTTGTTACCCCCTTTACTAGTATAACGAATATTAAATAATTGCTATATCAAACGGATGCCGCTTCCTCT
>NZ_CALFLA010000075.1 GCF_937880195.1 uncultured Blautia sp. | reverse complement strand
TATTCTTATTTTAAGAGTTAGAAGCTAAAAAACGGTATTTACCGATAGCCCCTTTAAGAGCGATAGACGGGGCTCGAACCCGCGGTCTCGACCTTGGCAAGGTCGCGCGTTACCAACTACGCCACTATCGCATTTCTTGTTGAGGTGTTTACCTCAGCGACAAGATATATATTACCATAGAGAATTGTAGTTGTCAAATGTTTTTTTGAAATTTTTTTAAAAATATCAAAAAATTTCTGGGAGAAGAGGAAGCCATCTTCTAAAATAGTGAGTGATAACAAATCAGTCTCAGTGAGAGTATGATCTTCCATCGGGATAAACGTTTCAGAGTTTGTGAATTTAATAAAATAAAACTATTGGCAGACGGAAAGTACGCTATGGATGATAATATCGAAGCACATGCTCTGGATATCTCTGATCGCCATAATCCCAAGGTCCTGCTGTGTGATAAAAAGGGTCATCCTTGGAACGAGGCGTGTTTCCACTGGCAACCTTGGCAAAATCCTCTGCGGTTTCTTCAGACCAGGAGGTGATCCCTTCTTGTTCCAGATAGGAAAAATATACGTCAGCGCCAAAATTATAGCCCTGAAGGGCAAGACGAATCCCTTTCATGTCAGTAGGAGAAGATACTCCGGCCTTTTCCATGGAATATTTTAATTCTTGTATTCCACAGGCAATAGAGTAATTTACATCAGTAATCCCTCCCGGAACCTGAGGATATTTTGTATTATAAGCTCCCTCGGAAGACTGAAGAACGTCCGGTCCCCGGCCGGAGCTTTCCTGCATCATAAGAGCAAGGATCAGGTCTACATAATCTGACATGCCATAGGAAGCGGCAGCCTGTTCCACGTTCGGGCGGTAGGATTCACAGGCTTCGTTAATGGTCAGAATCTCATTACGTTTCCGGCTGGAAAAAAGAATTACAGAAGCTGATGTCAGGAGAAAAAGAGCGCATGCAAGCAAAAACTTCTGACGCCTTACCTGCTTCCGGCGAAGAGTCAGCCTTTGGGCTTTTATAAGTTCTGAGTTTTCCGGCGTGGTTTTTTTGGAAACAGCAGTATTTGGTTGTTGGATATTTGGTGTTTTATCTGGCGTATTCATAAATCTATTTTATCGGGAATCCATAGATTTGAAAAGATAGAAAAGAAACAAAATTTCTTAAACTTTTATTAAGTCATTTCCGGGAAAATTGAAAAACCAGTTTTTCTATGTTATCATGGAAAAGAAGTATCGCACTCAAAAGCAACTTGAAAAGAGGTGTCATCAATTAAGAAAAATAAAAGATTCTGTTCTGCAGTCCTTGCCGGATTTCTGCTTTTTCGGACAATACCTGTTTCTGGAGAAGTCATGGATTATCAGGCAGTGACGGAAGAGGCGCAGAAAGAAAATAAAACAGTTCAGACCTTTGAAACAGAAGACGGAGAAGGCAATATTGTGAAAGTGGCCGCCTGCAGCGATGATCTCTATGTAACAGCCAGGTCGGCGTCTGTGTATGCCACTCCTGGGGAAACAGGAGAAATCCTTGCAGAGCTTATTCTTGGAGAACAGGTTTCAAGGATCGCAGTTTGCGACAATAGCTGGAGTAAGATTTCCATAGAAAAAGAGGGTAAAAAGCTGATAGGGTATCTTCGCACTCAATATTTAAGCGACGATATACAGATTGAGCCTGTAGAGGATGAAGCAGAGGTAAAAGCAGACAGCAGTATTTTGGATTACCCCGGACGGAAGGACGGAGAAATCGTAGGCGAGGTACTGGAGTTTGATAAGGTGAAGCGGACAGGTACTGTTAATGATGTATGGAGCCGTATCCTGTATCAGGACGAAAAGGGCGAAGAAAAAACAGGGTATATTCCTACAAGCGTTCTTGATCTGCCTGAGGCTGTTAAGACGGCAGACGCTGGCATTGATAAGGAAATGGATGCAGGAACTCTTCACAAAAGCAGTGGAACAGGGGTTTTTGCTGAAGCTTTGGAGGCCGGAGTGACAGTGAATGAAGAAAACGGCGTTCTCATAGGATCTCCTGTGGCCGCGTCTTCCGACGCCAACCTAAAGCCTCTTGGGAAATTCAGGATCACCCATTATTGTCCATGCAGCATCTGCTGTGGTCCCTGGGCCAACGGTATTACGTCAACTGGCGTAACAGCCACCACCAATCATACCATTGCTGTAGATCCTTCCCAGATCCCCTATGGAAGCCAGGTTGTGATCAACGGTCAGGTTTATGTGGCAGAGGACTGCGGAGGAGCAATCAAGACAAACTGTATTGATATTTATGTGGCGACTCATGACGAAGGAGAATCCAAGGGAGTTTATTATACGGATGTATATCTGATCCAATGACAACCGGGTTTGAACAGCAAAACAGAGAACCTTTTTCCGGGAAAATATTCCGGCAGAAAGAGGTTCTCTGTTTTTGTATACCGATTATAAAGATCAGTCCCGGCCTTATGCGTTTTTCAGGGCCTTTTCAAGGTCTTCAAGAATATCGTCAATATGCTCGATTCCTACAGACAGACGGATCATTCCCGGAGAAACTCCGGCTTCTCTTAACTGTTCGTCGTTCATCTGGCGGTGAGTATGACTTGCCGGATGAAGAACCATTGTTTTAGAAGCGGCAACATGAGTACAGATATTTGCCATTTCCAGGCTGTCCATAAAGCGCACAGCAGCCTCCCGTCCCCCTTTCAGCTCGAAGGAAATAACGCCGCAGGAGCCGTTAGGCAGGTATTTTTTTGCAAGCGCATGATACTTGTCTCCTGGAAGTCCTGGATAGATGACTTTGGAAACTTTTTCGTGAGCTGCCAGAAATTCTGCTGTTTTCTGGGCGTTAAAACAGTGGCGTTCCATACGAAGAGGAAGAGTTTCCAGTCCTACATTAAGCAGAAAACAGTTATTTGGTGAAGGAATAGAACCAAGATCTCTCATAAGCTGGGAGGTTGCCTTAGTGATATATGCCTTTTTTCCAAACTGCTTTGTGTAAACAACTCCGTGATAGGATTCATCCGGCTCAGTAAGACCGTGATATTTATGACCGTATTCCTCCCAGTCAAAATTACCGCTGTCAATAATGGCTCCGCCTACCTGCAGGCCGTGACCGTCCATATATTTGGTTGTAGAGTGAGTGACAATATCAGCGCCCCATTCAAAGGGATGGCAGTTGACAGGAGTAGCGAAGGTATTGTCTACGATCAGAGGAACGCCATGTTCATGAGCCACTTTTGCATACTTTTCAATATCAAGCACAACAAGCGCAGGATTGGCAATGGTTTCTGCAAAAAGAACTTTTGTATTGGGGCGGAAAGCTGCTGCGATCTCCTCGGGAGAAGAGTCAGTGTCTACAAAAGTGCAGTCAATTCCAAGCTTTTTGAAGGTGACAGCAAGAAGGTTAAAGGTTCCTCCATAGATAGTAGAAGCAGCGACCACATGATCTCCTGCCTCGCAGATATTAAATACAGCGTAGAAGTTGGCTGCCTGGCCGGAGGAGGTAAGAAGAGCGGCAACTCCTCCTTCCAGTTCTGCGATTTTGGCAGCTACCGCATCATTGGTGGGATTCTGGAGGCGGGTATAAAAGTAACCCTCAGCCTTCAGGTCAAAAAGCTGTCCCATCTCGTCTGTAGTATCATATTTAAAAGTAGTGCTCTGATAGATCGGGAGCGCACAAGGTTCTCCTTTGGAGGGAGTGTAGCCTGCATGGAGGCATTTTGTTTCCAGTCTGTAATCACTCATGTTTTTGTCCTTTCTGTATCGTAGATTCTGTTCAGCAACAGTAATGCGCTGCTGTGAATAGGTGAAGAGATAATATGGACATATCATAGCACAAAAAAAGCTAGCTTACAATTAGTCTGTTATAAAAAGCCGGCAAAAACAGAACCTGCCCTGTAATGATTCAAAAGATATTTCTATTTGTGACGGCTAGCTGGATATAAACAACTGGTATAGGAACCAAAATGTATAATTACTATACACCACCTTTGCTAACCTATATTGTAGTGAATTAGGGGAAATAGCGGTATGGAATAGATCTTTAGTAAAACAGTTGAGGGTATGGTTTTAGAACAGACAGGCGAATAGAAAGCTTTTATTTTTAGCTATTGTACTCTGGTACATATACGCTATAATATCAGTAAGTTAAAAAAAGGAGAGTGAACAGATGATTCGTCTTCAGGATATTGCAGACATGGCAGGTGTCAGCCGGACAACGGTATCCAATGTTATCAACGGAAATACAAAACGGGTTTCTCAGGCAACGATAGACAAAATTACAGCAATACTGAAAGATCAGAATTATGTGCCGCATATGGGCTCAGTGATGCTGTCAGGACACGGATCAAAGATCATTGGCGCTGTTCTGGGATTTGAACGTGCACATGGGATGCAGGCATTACAGGATCCTTTTGTTGGAGAACTGGTAGGAACCCTTCAGATGGAATCGGAAGAAAAGGGATATTACGTTATGCTCATAGGCGGGGAAGATATTCAGAATGTGGTTGATATTGCGTCCAGATGGAATGTGGAGGGGCTGATCGTTCTGGGTTATGATGAAGAACGTTACAGGCAGCTGTCTCGAAAGCTGAATAAGAAGATGATCCTGATCGACACATATCCCCAGGGGGCTTATGATTTTCAGAATGTAGGTGTAGATGATTATTCAGGCGGATATCAGATTGGAGAATATCTGGACAGCTGTGGATATCATAAAGCGCTGTTTATTACAGAAACAGGCAAGGACAGCGACTATTATCGATGGCTAGGGTTTAAACAGGCGATGGAAAAAAATGGGTGTTTCTGCAGTAAGTCCCGTCTGATGGTGGTGTCCAGTAAAAAAATACAAAGACTTCATGAATATGAAGAATTGCTTCCGCGCTTTCTGGCGGCAGGCGCGCTTGCGTTTTCTTCTGATTTTGCAGCAATAGAGGCAATTAATTTCTTTTCAGATCATAAGATCAGAGTTCCCGAACAAATATCAGTTACGGGATTTGACGACAGTATTTATGCAAGCCTGGTACGTCCAAAACTGACCACTGTTCATCAGGATGTTTCGCAAAAGGCACATATTGCTTTAAAAAGACTTATGAAATTAATACAGGGAGATACATTAGAAGAAATGAACGTAAAAAGTCCGGTGTATCTGGTTAAGAGAGACTCTGTCAGAGAATGACAGGGTTTTTCTTTTGTTCAATATGCATAAAATCATCGAATAAAGTTTGGATAGAATGTTAGTTTCTCGAGAAACCTATTGATTTTGCAGGGAAACATGATTTATAGTAAAGCTATCCAAAAGAACAGGTTATCAGTATGTTAATGGTTAGCGTTATGGCAATCGGTATACTTACCGGATGCGGTGAATATAGAAACAACAGGAGGCTTAACATGGAGAAAAAATGGTGGAAAGAAAGCGTAGTCTATCAGATCTACCCCAAAAGTTTTAAGGACAGCAACGGAGACGGCATTGGAGACATTAAAGGAATTATAGAAAAGCTTGATTATCTGGAAGAGCTTGGCGTAAATGTACTATGGATCTCGCCAATGCTTGAATCGCCTCAGGATGATAATGGATATGATATTTCGGATTACCGCAGAATATATGAAGAATACGGAACTATGGATGATTATGAAAAGATGCTTTCAGAGGCACACAAAAGAGATATCAGAGTTCTGATGGATCTGGTAGTCAATCATACATCTGACGAACATAACTGGTTCATAGAAAGCCGTAAATCCAGAGATAATCCCTACCGTGACTACTATATCTGGAAAGATCCGGTCAATGGAAAAGAACCAAATAACTGGGGCGGAGTATTTGGAGGTCCTGCATGGGAGTATGACGAGCAGACGCAGATGTATTATTTGCATCTGTTTTCAAAGAAACAGCCGGATCTTAACTGGGAAAATGAAAAAGTGCGTCGGGAAGTCTATGATATGATGAATTTCTGGTGTGAAAAAGGGATTGACGGTTTTCGGATGGATGTTATCAGTATGATTTCAAAAAATCAGACATTTCCAGATGGGAAAGTCAAGAACGGACTTTATGGCGATTTTAATCCATACTGTGTGCATGGACCCAGAATCCACGAATTCCTGCAGGAAATGAATAAAGAAGTGCTATCCAGGTATGATATAATGACAGTTGGAGAGACGTCCGGCGTTACCATTGAAGAAGCGCAGAAGTATGCCGGAGAAGACCGGAATGAATTAAATATGGTATTTCAGTTTGAACATGTAGAGGATGCCTGCGGCGATCATGGTAAGTGGACAACGGCAAAATTTAATTTCAGAGATTTTAAAAAGACCATGATCAAATGGCAGGAAGAGCTGCAGGGAAAGGCATGGAACAGTCTGTTTCTCGGGAATCATGATCAGCCAAGAAGTGTCAGCAGATTTGGAAATGATAACCCTGCCTACAGAGAAACATCTGCAAAAATGCTGGCAACCTGTCTGCACATGATGCAGGGAACTCCGTATGTATACCAGGGCGAAGAACTTGGGATGACCAATGCGTACTTTGATAAACTGGAAGACTATCGTGATATTGAGAGCATAAATTGCTTTACAGAGCTGACGGAAGCAGGGATTATGACGCCTGAATATATGATGAAATGCCTGATGCTCAGAAGTCGTGACAATGCAAGGACACCTATGCAGTGGAATGATTCTGCACAGGGCGGCTTTACAAGCGGGAAACCATGGATCAGAATAAATTCTAATTACAAGGAGATCAATGCGGCGCAGCAGCTGGACGATCCGGATTCAGTTTTTCATTATTATCAGAAACTGATCCGTCTTCGTAAAGAAAAAGGGGTCATTGTTTATGGATCTTTTGAAGCTCTTTGCCGTGATGACGACAAGATTTTTGCTTATATAAGAAAACTGGATCAGGAAAAACTTCTGACAGTGTGCAATTTCAGTGATCAGGATGCAGAAATGGAGATCCCGGAAGAATTTGCAGGGGCGCAGTGTCTGATCACAAATCTGGGAAGAACCATATTTGACGGAGTGGCAATACTGAAACCATATGAAGCATTTGTATTATATAAAAGATGAAAGGAATATTGTGAGATGATCAGAAAGTACAGGTATGGTAAACCTTTTGAGACGGAGGCGCTGACGGAAAAAATCCAGACGGCAGAAGACGATTTCCCGTACGGTAAAATCAGTATGGAAAATGGATTTGCTTTTACCTATATCATGGACGAAGAGGATATTGTTTATGGTCTTGGAGAATCCAACCGTGGAATCAACAAGAGAGGCTACTGTTATATCAGCAATTGTACAGATGATCCTGAGCATACAGAGGACAAACGTTCGCTGTACGGGGCGCATAATTTTGTTGTTATAAGTGGAGAAACAACATTTGGACTGTTTTTTGATTATCCGGGGAAACTGACGTTTGATATCGGTTATACCAGAATGGACACAATGAAAATTTTCTGTGAAAATGCAGATCTGGATATTTATGTGATCGAAGGAGAAAATGCATACGACATTGTGAAACAGTTTCGCCATGTGATCGGACACAGTTATATCCCGCCAAAGTTTGCTTTTGGCTTCGGACAGAGCCGCTGGGGATACACGACAAAAGAAGACTTCTGCAAAGCTGCAAAGGGATACCGTGAGAATCATATTCCCATTGATATGATCTATATGGATATTGATTATATGCAGGATTTCAAGGATTTCACAGTAAATAAAAAGAATTTTCCGGATTTTCAGGGCTTTGTTCAGGAAATGAAGGATCAGGAAATCCGTATGATCCCTATTATTGATGCCGGAGTGAAGGTGGAACCTGGATATGAAGTTTATGAAGAAGGAGTCAAAAACAATTACTTCTGCAAAAGGGAAGATGGAAGTGATTTTGTGGCGGCGGTCTGGCCCGGTGATACACATTTTCCCGATGTATTAAACAAAGATGCCAGAAAATGGTTTGGTGACAAATATCGTTTCCTTACAGATCAAGGAATCGAAGGTTTCTGGAATGATATGAACGAGCCTGCAATTTTTTATTCTTCGGAAGGCCTGGCGGAGGCAAAAGCGCTTGCGGCAGAATTTGCGGAAGATACTGAGGGCAGAGTCCATGCATGGACCATGCAGGCAAAAATGAAGGATATTGCAAATGACCCGGAGGATTACAGAAGATTTTATCATAATGTAGACGGAAGAAAGATTTGTCATGACAAGGTACATAACCTTTTTGGGTTTAATATGACAAGGGCAGCAGGAGAGGCGTTTGAACGAATTGATCCCGAGAAGCGTTTTCTGATGTTCTCCAGATCTTCCTATGTTGGAATGCACCGCTATGGTGGGATCTGGACAGGAGACAACAAATCCTGGTGGTCACATATTCTTCTTAATCTGAAAATGCTGCCGTCTCTGAATATGTGTGGATTTCTGTATGCAGGCGCGGATCTTGGAGGATTTGGAGGAGACACCACCAGAGATCTTCTGCTTCGTTTTCTGGCACTTGGTGTATTCACTCCATTAATGCGCAATCATGCGGCTGCCGGAACAAGAGAACAGGAGTGCTATCAGTTTGAAAACATAGAAGACTTCCGTCATGTGATCGGTGTGAGGTATCGGCTTATCCCTTATCTTTACAGTGAATACATGAAGGCAGCGCTGAATGATGATATGTATTTCAGGCCAATGGGCTTTGTCTATCCCAACGACAAAATAGCAGTTCGTGTAGAAGATCAGCTGATGCTTGGAAATGAGATCATGATTGCGCCGGTTTACGAACAGAATGCAAGAGGACGTTATGTTTATCTGCCAGAAGAGATGAAATTTGTCAAATTCCTGCCGGATGGAACTATTTCAGAAGAAATTCTTGAAAAAGGCGTCCATTATGTGGAGGTGGCTCTGAACGAAGTACCCCTTTTTATACGCAACGGAAAATGCATTCCGGTGGCAGAAGCGGCAGAATGTGTGAAAGAACTTGATACAGAGCATCTGCGATTGATCGGATATGAGAAAAGCAGTTATACCTTGTATGAGGATGATGGAATCCATAAATGGTATGACAAAAAGGAAAACTACAGAGTGTTGAAGAATTAGGCCGCTGTTTATACGCAATGTCATTAATTTCAGGAAAATTCTGCGTTTATACAATATTTTCCTTTTTCTGCCAGTAATTCTAATTTTACAAAATATCCAAATTACGCGGCGTACTGCGGATAGTGCTGTACTTTTTATTTACGTATGTGAGTTGTCCTTGACAGATTTAGTTTATTTCTGTCAGGGGCATTTTTATTTTATCGTCTAATTTATGCAAAGACTGTAAGAAAAAACAATGTAAGGCTTCTCAAGCAGAAAATCAGTCCTCTCTTCTTACAAGAGAACTGCTTCTGGAACGTATCTGGGATATCAGCGGGGATTTTGTAGAGGACAATACGCTGACCGTATATGTAAGACGTCTGCGCAAAAAGCTGGGAGATGCTGTTCCTATTATAACAGTCAGGGGGGATAGGCTATCGTGTGGATCAGTAAAAAAGAAATCAGAGAGCTTTCTAAAGGAATACAAAAAACTTTGGAGGGTCAGGAATTTGATCCCAGGGATGATAAAGAAGGCCCATGGAGCATACTGAAAAACGACATTTACACTTTAATAAATCTGGAAAGAGAACAGAGAGAGATTGCAGTAGAAGAAAAGGAAAAATTATCCGAATATCTGGCAGATATATCTCATCAGTTGAAGACGCCGATTTCTTCTATCCAGCTTATGGCAGAACTTATGACAGACGCACCGGAAAATAAAAAGAAGGAATTTCTTTTCTCCATTCTTGGATGTGTAAGTGTGGGATTGGGCGCTACAGGCACAGTGCTTCCTGTATTGCCTACAGTTCCATTTTTAATGCTTGGGGTTTTTTGCTTTGCCAGGTTCTCCAAAAACCTGGAAAACTGGTTTAAGAACACGAAGCTATATAAAAACAATCTGGCGGATTTTGCGGCAGGCAGGGGGATGACAAAGAGAACGAAATGCAGGATTATGGCTGTAGTCACTTTGCTGATGAGCATTGGCTTTATATTGATGGGAGCAAAAGGGATCGTTGCTGGCTGTATTGTTTTGGGCTGTGTGTGGGTTTTTCATCTGGTGTATTTTCTTTTTGGAGTTAAGACAATTCCAGCAGCCAAAGGGAGAGAGGTATGAAGAAAAAACTGAATATAATTTTACTCGTTTGTTTTATTATTACAATTATTGTGCCCATTACAGGTATTTATGTCCATAAATTGGCTTCTGTAGTATTTTTTATTTTATGTATGCTCCATGCAGTTATTTATCGAAAAAAGATGAATAGGAAGAAATGGCTTTTGTTAGCGATAATCTGGATTTCTTTTGTCAGTGGAGTACTTGGCATGGTATTTGATCAGATGGTCATTCATCGTGTGGTTTCTACTGCGGCGGTATTCTTTTTGGCGATCCATATTTTTGTATTTCATAAAAAATTGCAGAGAACGAGAGAAAGCTTATAAGAAACTGTCAGAAAGAAAAGGAGGCCATTCTCTGTAAGCGGAAAAAGATTTTGGCATCATTTCTCTTTATAATTTATTGACAGGAGAATAGAGTTAGTGTATACTAACTGCATGAGTTAAATGAAGTTAACTTGTCAAAGGAGGAGAAGATATGAGTATCGTCATAATTGGAGGGCATGACCGAATGGTAGCACAGTATAAGGAGGTCTGTAAGGGGTACCGGTGCAAGGCAAAGATTTTTACACAAATGAGAGCAGGACTTCATAAACAGATTGGCTCTCCGGATGTTTTGGTACTGTTTACAAATACGGTGTCACATAAAATGGTAAAGACAGCATTGGATGAGGTGGATTGCAGTCGGACAAATGTGATTCGCTGTCATACCAGCAGTAAAAATGCCCTGACAGAAATCTTGGAAAACTGTTGTGAATAAAAAATGGGGAGGATTTAAAAGATATGGGATTTGAAAAATCATTGATTGCACACTGTTCGCCCACGCTTGCATCTTTAAAAATAGCAAATCTTTTTTCTTATTCTTTTGAGACAGAGAAAGAACTGATGGACAGTGTGAGATATTGGAATGTACAAATGGAAAAATCAGGAATTTGTCTGCGTGTTTTGCGTAAAAATAATCAGAAAGCGTTGATTTACGTTTGTCGAAAACTTAAATTGGAAAGAAGATTAAAGGACGTTCAGATTATGAAATTTTTGAGTGCTTATGGATATATGGAAATGGGTTTTGACAGTGTTATAGAGCATTTAATGGAACGCTTGAAGATCAGTTCTGAGTTTCCACATGAGATAGGGATATTTTTGGGATATCCATTGGAGGATGTAGTTGGATTTATTCATAATAACGGCAAAAATTTTCAATTTTCCGGTATGTGGAAGGTATATGGAGACAAAGAAACAGCGGAGAAGAGATTTAGAAAGTATAAAAAGTGTACAGATATTTATTTGCGCTTATGGAATAATGGACGGAGTGTTCGGAAGCTTACGGTAGCAGCTTGAGGTAAATAAAACACCGTTTCACATGATAACAGAGGCGTTTAGCCCCTGCTAAAAGTGAAAAGGTGTTTTTCGTATATCAGGAATAAATTTCGGAATATTTTTTGTTAAAGTAGTCAAGAAGCGGTTTTGCAGAGATTTCTTTATGGCAGAGCCGTTCGATTACCTGACGGGAAGTATAAAGGCTTCCATATTGGTGGATATTGGTGTTCAGCCATTTTGTGATCTGCATGATATCTCCATTTTTCAGGATCTCGTCAATGCTTCCAAGCTCCTGTTCGATTGCTTCCAGGAACATACCGTCATAAATAGAACCAAGAAGATAGGAAGGGAAATACCCAAAGGAGCCGTCAGACCAATGCGTATCCTGAAGAACGCCTTCTGCATCATTAGCGGGACGGATGCCAAGAAGCTCTTCCATTTTATCATTCCACAGTGCTGGAAGCTCATCTGTTGTCACCTGGTCGTTAAAGATGGCCCGTTCAATTTCATAACGCAGAATAATATGAAGACAATAGGTGACCTCATCTGCATCAATACGGATCATACTTGGCTCTACATAGTTGATGGCTTTTAGGAAGGTATCAAAAGGTACTTCCTGAAAATGGGGAAGAAGCTCGCCAAGCTTTGGGTAAATAGGAGCCCAGAATCCGGGATTCCGTCCCAGGATGTTTTCGTAGAAACGGGACTGGCTTTCGTGAAGTCCCATCATGTCTACCTGCATCACAGAGGTATGGGCATAGTCCGGGCTGATATTCTGGCCGAAGATCGCATGTCCTCCTTCATGAATGGCGCTGTAAATAGCGGCAAGGGGATCTTCTTCACGGAAATGATTGGTGATACGCACATCATCGGCGCCGATCTCAGAGGTAAAGGGATGTTCACTTTCAGCAACAGTCCCCTTTTCAAAATCAAATCCCATATAAGAGAGAAGCATTTTCTGTACTTCTTTCTGAGCGGAAATATCGTAGGAGCCTTTCAGAACAGAAAGATCTGGCTGTCCGGCTTCCCGTATTTTTTTCAAAAGGGGCTGGAGCCCTTCCTTAAGTTCGCCAAAAAGACGGTCAATAGTCTCACTGTCAATTCCTTCCTCAAACATGTCCAGAAGTACCTCATAAGGCTTCTGGTCAGGCTCCATATACCGGACGTATTCTTTGGTCATGGAAATGATCCGGTCAAGATAAGGAGCGTAGAGAGAAAAATCACTTGCTTTTTTTGCAGTTTCCCAGGCCTTTTGAGAGCGGGCTTTCAGAGTTACGTATTCCGTATAAAAATCTTCCGGTACCCGGCAGAAGCGTTCATAATCTCTTAATTCCCTACGGACAGTTACCTGCATGGCATCATCAAGCTGCTGAAATTCCTGGGGGGAGGAAAGTTTGTGCAAAAGCTCTCCGTACTCTTTGGAGGTAGAAAGGCGGAAAGCCTCTGTGGAAAAATAACCAATGGCTGAGGCCTTGGATTCCACGCCTTTTTCCGGGGTCATGGTAGCCAGATCCCAGTAGAGGAGGTTTTCGATGGTACGATACTGATCCATTTGTTTCATGTGTTCTTTTAATTTTACAACTGCGTCGTTCATTTAAAGTCTCCTTTTTTATGACTGAATATGGATAAAAAAAGCGTATCATGGGAGGAAGGTGTTTGTCAACGGGGGATATATCCATGTTCTGTTACATAACCATAAAATAGTACACACAAATAAAAAAATAACAGAAGAAAACATACACCCTCCTGGAGTAAAATAACTGCAAGAACAACATACAGGAGGGTATGCCATGATAATCATAGGAGAAAAGCTGAACGGATCGATTCCGTCAGTGGCAAAGGCAATTGCTGAGAAGGATGCGGACCTGATCAGAGAAAGAGCCAGAAAACAGGCGGAAGCGGGCGCTACATTTCTGGACGTATGTGCTTCTGTAGAAGAAGCAGAGGAAGTAGAAACCTTAAAGTGGATGATCGACCTGGTACAGGAGGTTACAGATACACCTATCTGCGTGGATAGCCCAAGCGCCAGATCCTGTGTCGCAGCAATTCCATTTTGCAAAAGACCGGGACTTGTAAACTCAGTGTCTCTGGAAGGCGACAAGATCGACACGATTTTTCCAGTAATTGCGGATACAGACTGGGAATGCGTGGCGCTTCTTTGTGATAACGATGGAATCCCGGATTCCGTAGAGCGCAGAATGAAAGTATTTCACGGAATTATGGAAAAGGCAAAAGAATATGGCATTGCCCCATCCAGATTACATATCGATCCGTTGGTGGTAACACTTTCCACAGACGAAACAGCTCTCACTGTATTTGCAGACTGCTGCCGCCAGATTAAGGCAGAATATCCAGAAATCCATATTACAAGCGGACTTTCCAATATTTCCTTTGGACTTCCGGCTAGAAAAAATATTAATCAGGCATTTATGGTTCTTGCCATGAACGCAGGTATGGACAGCGCTATTGTGGATCCTACCAACAAAAAAATGATCGGTATGATCTACGCTACTAACGCTCTTCTGGAAAAAGACGAATACTGCCTGAACTATATTGCAAAATTCCAGGAGAAACCGGTTCAGGAAGAAGCAGCGCAGATTCCCGGAACCCCTGGGGATGAAAAAATGCAGGCAGTCTTTAAAGCTACCCAGGACGGAAAAAATAAAGAAATCGGAAAATGTGTCCAGGATGCTATTGACGCAGGTTGCGATCCTACGGAGATCCTTAACGAGGGAATGATCGGAGCCATGGCAGTGGTTGGAGAAAACTTTAAAAAAGAAATTATCTTTGTTCCGCAGATGCTGGCTGCAGCCCGCGCAATGAAGGCTGGCGTTGAGGTCCTGAAACCATATCTGGCAACAGGAGAGGCGGGAAGCGCAGGAAAGATCATTCTTGGAACCGTTGCAGGAGACCTTCATGATATCGGAAAGAATCTTGTGGGAATGATGTTTGAAAGCGCAGGCTTTGAGGTTCTTGACCTTGGAGTAGACGTTCCTATCCAGACTTTTATTGATACGGTAAACGAACATAAGGACGCAACCATTGTTGCCCTGTCCGCCCTTCTGACAACCACCATGCCCTCTTTGAGAGATACGGTTGCGGCTCTTTTGGAGCAGCCCTTCCGCAGCAGGATCAAGATCATGGTAGGAGGAGCGCCGATTACCCAGGAATTTGCAGACGAGATCGGTGCGGACGCTTATACAGAGGACGCGGCTTCTGCAGCAGAGCAGGCAAAGAAATATGCAGATTCCGGTTTCTGTGCAAAAGCTGCAGCAGGAGAGTTTGACCTTTCAGAGGATGAGCTTGCGGCTTTTGAGGCTCAAAAAGCAGCAAAGGCGGAGGCAAAACCAGAAGAAAAGAAAAAAGAAGCTCCTGCACAGGTAAAAGTAGAATTTGATAAATCAAAAGTAGATATCAGCAAGGTACGTCTTCCGAAACCGGGAGAAGGATATAAACTGAATTGGAAAGAAACAAAAGAAAAATTCCGTAATTACTGGGCGCATAAAAATACAGGCCGTCCTCTGATGTGCGTGATCGCAAGACGCCCGGAAATCGAGCAGTATTCAGACGGAACTCCGGTAGACGGCGGTTATCTGGGACAGATCTGCCAGGGAAAATATTATAACATGCCGGAAGAACTGATGTGGAAAGACATGGAGGATAAGTATCAGGATCCACAGAGAATCGTGGACCGTTATCGCTTCTTCTGCGACACTCATGCGTTCCTTGGAGAGAGCTTCCCTAACCTGAACGTAGACTTTGGACCAGGATCTCTGGCAGCATATCTTGGATCTGAGATTGGATTTAAAGAAGATACGGTGTGGTTTAATAAATGTCTGGACGGATGGGACGGAGTGCCGAAACTTGACTTTGACCCGGAAAACAAATGGTTTAAAAAACATATCAATCTTGTGAAAGACTGCCGGGAACTGGCAGGAAACGATTTCTATGTAGATATGCCGGACTTAATGGAAAATATTGACGTTCTTGCTTCTTTAAGAGGCGCTCAGGAAACTCTTTTTGATCTTCTGGACGAACCGGAAAAGGTTGGACAGCGTATTCAGGAAGTAACAGATGTTTATTACCAGTATTATGATCGTTTTTATAATGCCATCAAGGATGAAGAGGGCGGAAATGCCTATACCGTATTCCAGATCTGGGGTCCGGGAAGAACTGTGAAGCTTCAGTGCGACTTCTCTGCCATGATGTCTCCGGAGGATTTCCGGAAATACATCCAGCCGTCACTGAAAACACAGTCTGAAAATGTAGATCACGTCCTCTACCATCTGGATGGCCCACAGGCGATCAAACATATGGATGCTCTGATGGAGATTGACGGAATCGACGCTCTTCAGTGGACCAGCGGCGACGCAGGCCCGGACGGAACTCTCCCGGATTGGGATGTGATCTATGACAAAGCCATTGCAGCAGGCAAATCCATCTGGGTAAAGGTATACTCAGGAGAATTTGAAGACTGGATCCGCAATGTGGATCGTCTTGTTAAAAAGTATGGTTCTCACAGCCTTTTCCTTCTGTTCCCGGAAATGTCCATGGAACAGGCCGTATATCTTCTTGATTATGCAGAAAAGAACTGGAGCGATGTAAAAGGTACTTTCTGCGAGGCTCTGGAAAGATAATAAACGGTCACTTTAAAATTCCTATATAAAAATATTAAAGCACAGAGAAAACCGCAGCAAAGGGTTCCACGGCCCGGGCTGCGGTTTTGTGCCTGTATCTCCCAAAAATAAAAATATGGTTTGGGGATGGAATCGGCGTAGGGGATTTGTTATAATGTCCCAAGAACCATGACATGAAACAGGGGCAGAAAGGACATTATAACATGAAACTTGTCAGAGATAATATTGCGCTGGATAAGGATTTTCCTTTTCAGATATCAGAGGTTGTACTGAATCACGAAAACAGCCGCCCGGACACCTTTCACTGGCACAGTTATTTTGAAATTACTTATGTACAGGAAGGCCGGGGGAATTATTTTGTCAATGGCCAGGACTATTTGATGGAACCTGGAGATATTATTATTTTTAATAACGTAGAGGCCCACGGCTGGAAGCTGATGGGAGAGGATATGAAACTTCTGGTAATGATTTTTTCACCAGAATTTGTAGCAGAAAAGCTTAGTGTTTTTGACTCCGAATATCTGAAGCCTTTTGTGGAGCGGGGAAGTAATTTTAAGAACCGGATCGGAAGTGAAGAACCGGTAAGTCATGAGATACGCAAAGGAATCAGGGAGATTTATGCAGAGTGGAAGCAGCAGAAAGAGGGATATCCTCTGATGATCAAGGCGAATATCCTGCGTATTCTTACAATGCTGATTCGTACCTATCAGGATGAAAGTAAATCAGAAGAAATGCTGAAGGAAAAAAAGAACGCCATGAAGCGGCTGGAACAGGCAATTTCCTATATAGATAGCCATTACAGCGGAAAAATCACCCTGGATGAAGTTGCGGCTGCGGCTTATATGAGTTCCAATTACTTCTCGTCCTATTTCAGAAAGGTAACAGGCATCAGCTTTAGCGGATATGTGACGCGTATCCGTATCAGCCGCGCCCGAGAACTTTTAAGGGATACAGATAAAAGTGTGACAGAGATTGCCATGGAATGCGGCTTCCATAATATTTCTAATTTTTACCGTCTGTACAAAAAACATGTAGGGAAGCCGCCCAGAGATGAGAAAAAGTAAAAAATAGAAATAAACCAAGTTAAAAAATGACAAAAAGAACTGCGCAATTTCCATGTCTTTTTGGTAAATGTGCTGGTATGATAAAATCATCAAAAAACAGGAGGGTTTTACGATGAAGAAAAAATTAGTGGCTGCGCTGCTTTGTGGCGCAATGGCAGTAAGCTCTGTTACTGTATACGCAGAAACTGCTCATGCTGAGGGTAATACAACCATTACTGTAATGGCAAGCCAGGACTGGGTATATGACGCTGAGATGGAGCTTGGCAAAAAATTTGAAGAAGAGACAGGAATTAAAGTGGATTATCAGATCGTTCCGGCTGACCAGTATTACAACATGCTGATGACAAAGCTGAACAGCGGAGAGGGACCGGACATTTTCGGCGGACAGGCTGGAGCATTTGATATTGTTTCCCAGTACAATGTAGAAGAAAACGCAGTAGATCTTTCCGATCAGCCATGGGTGGAAACCTATGATGAGTTTGCAAAAGAGCAGACCTCTGTAGGGGACAAGGTTTATGGAATGACTTACTTTGATGTTTCCACAGACTATTATGTAATTTATAACAAAAAAATCTTTGAAGAGAACAAGCTGGAAGTTCCCACTACATTCGCAGAGTTTGAAGAAGTATGCCAGACCCTTCTTGATAATGACGTAACTCCTATTTATGAGCCATGTGCAGACGGCTGGCATCAGACCATGTGGTTTACTGAGATCGGCGGAAAATATGAAGATCTTGTTCCAAATATCGTAGATGACCTGAACAACAACAAAATTAAATTTGCAGAGGTTCCTGAACTGAAACAAGCTCTTGATCAGCTGAACGATATGGCTCAGAAGGGCTACTTCGGAGACAATTATCTGTCTGACGAGTACACAGATCTTCTGATGTATCTTGGAACAGGCGAGTACGCAATGGCTCTTGAGAAACCAGGCCAGATTCCGGCAATCGCTGAAGCTTCTGAAGGAGCGTATACAGCAGAAGATTTCGGTATGTTTAAGATTCCGCTTCTTGACAACGACGTTCTTAACGTACACCCGGTTGGACCTTCCAGATTTGTATATTCCGGTTCCGAGCATCAGGAAGAAGCAAAACAGTACCTTGAGTATATTGCTTCCGCTGACAGCGTACAGTACATGATCGACAACTGCGACAAGATCGAGAATCTTCCGTTTGATGTTGGACAGACACCTTCCTATAGTGACGAGACAAAAGAATTTATTGCGTCTGCAGAGAAACAGGGAACTGTATTCCAGGATACCATCAAATATCTGAACCCACAGTGGACAGAACTGACACAGGATCTGGTATCTATGTTTATCGGCGACATGACATCCGAGGATGTTCTCAACGCGATCGACGAAAGAAGAGCAACTCAGGCAGAGGCAGTTGGCGACGAAGCTTGGAAATAAAAATCAATAATCTGTAAAATAATAAAAAGACCTGTTACCAGTTGTAAAAACTGATAGCAGGTCTTTTGTACTGTTCTTATTCCTCCTTTTGAGGCTTTTTGCGGTATGCAGTAGGATTTATTCCAGTGAGCTTGCGGAAAGTTTTGCTGAAATGAAACTGATCCGGGTAACCAACCTTTTCGCCTACCTCCCGGATGGGGAGGGAAGTGTTTAACAGAAGATGTTTGGCTTCGTGGATACGTACTTCCGTAAGATATTTCAGAGGTGTGTTCCCTACATATTTATTGAACAGCTTTGTCAGGTAAGCGGAACTGAAGCCCATGCGGGAGGAAATATCAGAAAAGTCAATATCATCCATATAATGATTACGGATATAGAGAACCACATAATCTACAATTTCCTGGGCGTCCTTTCCTGTTATGGAAGTGTCCTCCTCCAGTTCATAGTGCTTCTGAAGCGCCAGACTTGCCTTTCCAAGAGTACTTTCCAGATTTTCCCGGGAGACGGGTTTCAGAAGGTAGTCAAACACACCCTGGCGTAGAGCCTCCTGGGCGTACTGGAAGTCTGCGTAACCGGAAAGGATCACAGTAAGGATATGGGGGTACTGCTCATGAACGCTGCGGGCAAGGGAAAGCCCATCCATTACCGGCATACGGATGTCGGTGATGATCAGATGGATATCCTCTTTTTTCATAGCTTCCAGGGCTTCCTGGCCGTCCATGGCCTGACAGACCACCTTGTAGTCGTTGCCAAGCTGGTCAATGTGTCTGGCAAGGGACTGACGCAGCAGCTCCTCGTCCTCCACCAGCATGATATTGTAATGTTTAATCTTTTTCATGAAAACGACCTCCTACGATTACAAATGCTCCTCCTTCAGGCAGATTTCCGAACTGGAACAAAAAGGCGCGCCCGAACAGAAGATAAAAGCGGATAAAAATATTGAGAATTCCCATACCGTCCAGCTCTAGGCTTGGAAGTCGGCTGTATTTCAGGATTTCATCCATCTGGGAGCGAAGATGTTTGTCTACCTCCGGGTCAAATCCGGGACCGTTGTCCTTTACAGAGATCAGCCATAGTCCGGCGTCTATGTAGCCTTCAACACGGATATGCCAGGGAGGAGCAGTTTTTGATACAAATTTCACAGAGTTTTCAATAAGAAGCTGGATACACAGTTTGGGGATCTTCCTTTCCAGGAGATCGTCATCAATGTCAAATTCGTAAGTCAGTTTGTCTTTAAAGCGCATTTTCATACAGTTTAAATAAAGGGAACAGTGTTCCAGTTCTTCCTCCACTGTAGATACAGACTCCTTATCCGAGGAGATGTAGCGAAGGATAGAGGTTATATCCTGACACATGGAAGTGACTTCCTCTGTCATTCCTTCTTCAGCCATGGCGCCGATAGTGTTCAGAGAATTGTAGAGAAAATGAGGATTCATCTGCGCCTGAAGGGCAAGCATCTGGGCCTGTATCTCAGATTCCTTCATAACAAGAAGAGATTCTGTGGCAGCCTCCTGAGCCCGGATGGAACTGTTCAGGGAGTCCCGGAGACGGTCAATCTCCACCACCCCGGAATCCTTCAGACTGATCTGACGGAATTTTTCCGCGGAACCGGACTGGGACAGGAATTGATGGATCTCTGTCAGCGGCTGGGCGATCCTGCGGCTTAAAAAGCCTGACACAAAGTAACAGATAACAAACAGGCAAAGTGCCAGCAAAGGAATCCACATCAGGCTCATGAGGATGGGAGTATAAAAGTTTGCGTTATTTATGGAAGCAGCCACAGTAAAATCGCTGTATTTTAAGGGATATATTGTGACAAATTCTTTTTGGCGTTTAAGGTCATTATATATACGTGTACTGTGTGAAACAGATTCCTGGGATTGAAGTTCTGCGAAATAATCGAACCGTTTTTCACCGCCGGAGGATAGATCAGGGTAGATCTGTCTTCCATCCTCGTCATACACAGTAATATCCATATTAGAGGAAGTGGTGGGAGAAATGGCTTCGGCAAAAAGAGTGTCATAATATTTGCTGACTTCCACAAAGCCTGCAGGATTATGATACTTGTCAAAGTGCATACGATAAAGGGAAAAATAAAGTCTGTCAGCCTGGGTTCCCGAGTGCCGGGAGAGAAGAGGATGCTTGTTGGCCTGAAAAAAACGGTATCCGTCTTTTTCTACAGTTCCCTTATACCAGGGCAGTTCGGTTGTGTTTTTAGACACTCTGCCGTAATAATTTCCTACGCCGTATCCGCCCTTTTCCATAGAATAAAGATTAACCTGACGGATGGAGGTGTCGATTCCTCGTATGGAAACAAGGGCGTTATTCATATGGTTCTGCTGCTGACGCCGTTCATAGGAGGATACGTTATCGTTGGAGATCCAGTGGAAAAAGGTATTTTTTACAGAAGTGGAGTTGATCACATTGAGGCACACATTATCCATCTGACTGATCTGCAGATCAATGGCGTCGCCAATGCCGGAACTTGTGCGTATGATATCATTTTCCATATTTTTGTATAATTTCTGGTATTGGATCAGATAAACGATACCTGAGATTACCAGCAGCAGCGCAGCGCTCACCCATAAAAAGCGGTAAAACAGTATGGTCTGAATGCTCTTTTTTTCATGTTTGGCAAACATAGGCGATACCTCCGATTTTGTCTTTTGTCATTGTATCATATTTGGTTAAAAAAATACATAAAAAAAACAGGCGGGTGCATGGGAAAATTATGCGTTTTACACTAGAATAAAGAAAAACAAGGAGAAATGGAGGAGGATTTTGTGAACAAATCAAAGATTTATCCCTGGTATTTTGCCGCAGGCGCTATTTTTATCTATACTGCCCTGTCCGTTATTCCCGGTATTATCGGAATCGGCTATTCATTTACAGACTGGTCGGCGTACTCAAAGGAGCTGAATTTTGTCGGCTTAAAAAACTTTATTGATGTATTCAGTGGCGACCAGGATTATCTGCAGTACATATTGAACACACTTTTATTTACAGTAGTGACAACTGCTGCCAAAACAGGATTGGGACTTTTGTTTGCCCTTGCCCTTAGCAGGAATATCAAGGCAAAGAATTTCCACAGAGGCGTTATGTACATGCCGTCTGTTCTTTCCATTCTGATCATTGGTCTTGTATTTACTTCTATTTTGAATCCAAAGAATGGTCTTCTCAATGAAGGGCTACGTATGATCGGCTTGGAAAGCCTTACTCAGAAATGGCTTACAGATCCCCAGATCGCATTCTGGTCTGTTATGGGTGTTGATATCTGGCGCGGAACCGGATATATTATGACGATCCTGATCGTTGGTATTCTTGCAATCCCCAACGTTTATTATGAGGCTGCAAGTATTGACGGCGCTAACGGATTTAAGAAATTTACCTATGTTACGCTTCCAATGCTGAAGCAGACTTTAGCAGTTACCATTGTCCTGAACGTACTTTACGGACTGAAGGTATTTGATATGGTATATGCGCTGACAAACGGAGGGCCGGGACACAGAACAGAGGTTATGTACACCGCAGTATTCAAGCAGTTCTCCCAGGGTCTGTATGCGGCAGGTACTACCATAAGTTCCGTAATGTTCATCTTTATGGTGATCGTAGGTTACTTCATGATTAAGATTCTGACGAAAGACGAGGTGATCGAGTAATGAATGCGAAAACCAAGAAAACCGTCCTGACTGTATTAAAAAATATCCTTGCATGGATTATTTCGCTGATCATGCTGATCCCTCTCCTTTTGATCGTGATCAATGCGTTTAAACCGGATTCGGAGGCGCTTACCCTGTCTTTGAAACTTCCTGAGGTGTGGGAATTCAGTAACTTTGCAGTTGTTATTGAAAAAGGAAAGCTGGGAACCAGTTTTCTCAACAGTCTTTTGTATGCAGGCAGTGCAACCATAATCACTGTAATCCTTGCTTCTATGGCGGCTTATGTGTTTGCCAGAAGAAGGGGCAAAGCGGACAACAGACTGTATATGTATATGGTTCTGGGTATTGTGATCCCCATCAACTATGTATCTTTGATGAAGGTAATGCAGGTAACGCAGTTAAATGATACAAGACTGGGTATCATTCTCCTTTACGTGGCGCTGCAGCTTCCGTTTTCTGTATTTCTTTTGTACGGCTTTGTATCTAAAATCCCGGTGGATCTGGACGAGGCGGCGGTACTGGATGGATGCGGGCCATGGAAATTATTTTTCAGTATCATTATGCCGATGATGAAATCAAGTATGGTGACAGCGGCAGTGCTCTGCTTCCTAAATACTTGGAATGAGTTTGTAATGCCTCTGTATTTCCTGAATTCTTCCGAAAAGTGGCCTATGACATTGGCCGTATACAACTTCTTCGGACAGTATTCCAGAAGCTGGAACCTGATCTGTGCGGACATTCTTCTGACTTGTCTGCCAGTTATCATCATGTATATTGCATGTCAGAAGCACATTGTAGGCGGCCAGACCGCCGGAGCAGTAAAGGGCTGATGCCCTTTTTCTGCTTAATCTAAAAAAAGGAGAAGCGCCATGGGAATTACGCAGAAAAATGAATGGGAATTTAATTTAAAGGACGGAAGCTGCAGAGTACAGGCAGTACGTGATAATATTATCAGATGCTCTTACACAAAGAGAGAGGAATGGGAGAAAAAGTCTCCTATTGGAATTGACGTATGTCCGAAAAGTATTTTTACTGTCAATGAAGAGGAAGATGGGATTGTTTTTCAGACAGACAGGATTATTCTGGAAGCAAAGCGCAAAAACGGCGGCTTTGTATGGAAGGATGCAAAAGACGGACATGTGCTTTTGAAAGAGGGACGTAAGGAACTGACAGAAACTCCTCTTATGGTGTACACCACAGGGGGTGAAGAACCCATTATAGAAAGAGTGCAGACAGTAGACGGAGAGAGAAACTTTGTACAGAATCTAAAAGCGGTACAGGATCACATGGCTTATCATGGAAAATTAAATTTCCTCTGGGAGCCGGAGGAGCAGATCCACGGCCTGGGGCAGGGAGAGGAAGGTATTTATAATTACCGTGGAAACGTCCAGTACCTTTATCAGCATAATATGCGTATTCCTATTCCTTTCCTGGTATCAGATAAGGGATATGGAATCCTTGTAGACTGCGGTTCCCTAATGACTTTTAATGATGACTGTAGAGGATCCTGGCTGTATCTGGATATGGTAGAGCAGCTGGATTATTACTTAATTAAAGGCGATAACCTGGATGAGATCATCAAAGGCTTCCGTCTTCTTACAGGCCGGGGCGTGATGCTGCCAAAATGGGCCTTTGGTTATGTGCAGTCAAAAGAAGCCTATAAGACCCAGGAGGAAGTAGTTGCTGTTGCAAAAAAATACCGTGACCTTGATATTCCTCTGGACTGTGTAGTGCAGGATTGGAATACCTGGATTCCAGGCAAATGGGGCAACAAGCGCGTGGACAAAGACCGCTATCCAAACCTGACGGAAATGAATCAAAAGCTTCATGATATGCATGTACATTCTATGGTATCCGTATGGCCGAATATGAATTCAGGCACAGAGGATTACGAGGAAATGAAGGAGGCAGGTCATCTTTTTTACGACTATGCCACGTATAACGCTTTCTCTGAGGAAGCAAGGGAAATCTATTGGAAACAGGCGGAACGGGAACTGTTTTCGGGAGGCTTCGACTCCTGGTGGTGCGATTCTACAGAGCCCTTTTCCGGCCCGGACTGGAACGGCGAGTTTAAGAGAGAGCCCTGGGAACGTTTTCGTCTGGTAGGAGACGAGCATAGAAAATTCCTAGGAGCAGAGCGGGCAAACCTTTATGCAGCCGCACACGCCCAGGGCATTTATGAAAACCAGAGAAAATCCAACCCGGACAAGCGTGTGCTGAATCTGACCCGTTCCGGCTACGCATCCAGCCAGAAGTTCGGAACTGTGCTGTGGTCAGGAGATATTTTTGCGTCCTGGGACACAATGAAAAAACAGATCCATGAAGGTCTGAACATGTGTATGAGCGGTATGCCTTACTGGACCCTTGATATTGGCGGCTTCTTTACAGTAAATGAAAACTGGTGGCACAGAGGCTGTTCCTGCAATGAAGATCCGACTCCTAAGTGGTTCTGGAGAGGAGATTATGAGGAAGGCGTAGAGGATTTCGGCTACAGAGAACTGTATGTGCGCTGGTTTGAACAGGGCGTTTTTCTTCCCATGTTCCGTTCACACGGTACAGATACTCCAAGAGAGGTATGGAATTTCGGCATTCCAGGGGAGCCTTTCTATGATGCGCTTGTAAAAAATATTGAGCTGAGATATAAACTGATGCCTTATATTTACTCTAACGCGGCAAAAGTATGGACAGACGATTATACTATGATGAGAAGTCTTTTGTTTGATTTTGCAGAGGATAAACATGCAGCAGCTCTTGGAGAAGAGTATATGTTCGGCGACAGCTTTCTGGTATGCCCTGTAACAGAGCCTATGTATTATGAGAGAGAAAGCAGGGCTATTGACCGGGAAAAGGTTTGGAACTGCTACCTTCCTAAAGGAACAAAATGGTATGATTTTTACACTCTGAAGGAATATGAGGGCGGCGTAGCGGTAAAGGCAGACGCTTCTCTTGACCATATTCCGGTATTTGTAAAAGCCGGGGCAATCATTCCTATGGAGCAGAGGCTTCGTTATGCGGATGAGGCTGTGGACACACCCTTTGAAATCCATATCTATCCAGGCGCAGACGGAAGCTTTGTGCTGTACGAGGACGATGGAGACGGATATGCCTATGAGCAGGGCAGATATAATCAGATTCTTCTTGCCTGGAAAGACAATGAGCGCTGTCTGACTGTGGGAGCGGCAGAGTATACTTTTGCCCAGGGACTGAAGGGCCGTGAATGCCGTGTGATCCTGGAAGGAACTAAGCTGGAAAAGCGCTTTGTATACAATGGAGAGGCAGAAATCAGGTTCTGATACAAAAGAATCCTATTCATACTGATATTTATTTATGGCATATGTCAAAAATATTATTGACATATGCCATTTTTGGTTTATAATAAGATTAAATGACATATGTCGGAAAAAGGAGGTGGGGATATGCCAAGGCCTACAAAGTGCAGAAAGGTCTGCCATCTTCCGGGAACGCTTTCTTTTATACCCGGAGAATCCATTGAAAATACAGAGGCTGTGATCCTCACAGTAGATGAATATGAAACGATCCGTTTGATAGACAGGGAGGGATTTTCACAGGAAGAATGTGGAGAGTACATGCAGGTAGCCCGTACCACAGTCCAGCAAATTTATACCTGTGCGAGAAAAAAGATTGCAACAGCTATTGTAGACGGACTTCCTATACGGATCGAAGGCGGAAACTATCAGATCTGCGACGGGGGGGCCAATTACTTCCGGTGCGGCGGATGTAAGAAACGCCGTTTTGAAAGAAGAGAGTAAGACAGGAGGATGAACCAATGAAAATAATCATGCCGGTAGATGAAGAAAAAGATACTATATGTGCAACTTTTGGCCGGGCGCCATATTTTGCCGTACATGACACAGAAACAGGCAGGACAGAGATTCTGGACAACCCGGCAGCCCAGGCAGAAGGCGGGGCTGGTCTTAAGGCAGCACAGTTTGTTCTGGACTGTAATGGGGAGGCGCTGATTACGCCAAGATGCGGAAAAAATTCTGCAGAGGTGCTTCAGGCTGCTGAGATTCCTATTTATAAGTCTGAGGGAATGGATGTTTCCCAGAATATCGCTGCTTTTAAAGAAGGAAAACTTCCTGTTTTAGATCATTTTCACGGAGGCTATCAGGGAATACGATGAAAATTGCTGTTTTAAGCGGTAAAGGCGGAGCGGGAAAGACGCTGACCGCAGTAAATCTTGCAGCGGCCATAGGAAATGGAGTATATGTTGACTGCGACGTAGAGGAGCCAAACGGCCGTCTGTTTTTAAATCCGGAAGAGGTGACAGAAACGGAAGTAACTACAGGACTTCCTGAATTTGATTCGGAGAAATGTACCGGATGCCGCAGATGTGTGGATTTTTGCAGGTTTCATGCCCTGGTTTATATTAAGAACAGACCAAAGGTATTTTCCGAAGTCTGCCATTCCTGCGGAGGCTGTTCCCTTGTGTGTCCGGCTCAGGCGGTAACGGAAAAGGGAAGAACCATAGGCAGGCTGGAAACAGGAAAAAGAGGAGATATTCAGGTGATCACAGGCGTACTGGATCCCGGCGAGGCTTCTGGTGTTCCGGTGATTTCGTCAGCCCTTAAAAAGGGATCGGAGGCAGGCGCAAACGTGATCATAGACTGTCCTCCGGGAAGCGCCTGTCCTGTAGTCGAAAGTATAAAAGAAGCAGATTACTGCCTTCTGGTGGCGGAGCCTACGGCTTTTGGCTTTCATAATTTCTGCATGGTACATGAGCTTGCTTCTCTTCTTCATAAGCCCTGCGGCGTAATAATTAATAAGGAAGAAGAAAGATATGAGCCTTTGGAGGAATACTGCAGACAGAAAGATCTTCCGGTGCTGCTGCGTATTCCCTACAGGGAGGAAATTGCCAAAACTGTATCAAAGGGAAAACTGCTTGTGGAAGAACTGCCTCAGTATATGGATGAATTTAAGAAACTATCAGACCGTATAGGAGGTGGCGTTTTATGAAAAAGCTGCTTGTGTTAAGCGGAAAGGGAGGAACGGGAAAAACAACCGTGTCTTCATCCCTGATCTGGTTTTCCAGATCAAAAGCCATTGCCGACTGCGATGTGGACGCGCCTAATCTTCACCTGGTAACAAGAATGGAAACAGAACCAGAACATTCAGATTTTATCGGATCAGAAAAGGCGAGGATCGATCCTCAAAAGTGTACAGGCTGCGGAGAATGCGCTCGGCGCTGCAGATTCCAGGCGGTTACAAGAAAAGGGAACATATATCAGACAGAAGAATATGCCTGTGAGGGCTGCGGCGTCTGTGCATATGTCTGTCCGGTCAATGCCGTTACTATGGAGGAGGATGTGGCAGGAAGCCTTACTCTTTATAAAGGAGACCGGGTTTTTTCCACAGCCAAACTTAAAATGGGAAGAGGCAATTCCGGGAAACTTGTAACGGCTGTGAAGCTGGCTATGCTGAAGGAAGCTCCTGATACAGAGCTTGCTGTTGTAGACGGATCTCCGGGTATCGGGTGTCCGGTCATTGCATCTATGAGCGGCATGGATATGATCCTTATTGTTGCAGAGCCTTCTGTTTCCGGCAAAAGCGACCTTAATCGTCTTGTGGAAACCGCAGAAGGATTTCAGCAGAAAATTGCTGTGTGTGTGAACAAGTGGAATACAAGCCCGGAAAAAACACAGGAAATTGAAGCCTGGTGCAGGGAGAAGGGGATTGCTTTTGTGGGAAGGATCCCTTATGACAAAGCTGTGCCTCTGGCAGTTAATGCTGGAAAAAGTATTGCAGAAACAGACTGTGAGGCCCGTACTGCATTATTGCAGATCTATCAAAATGTGAGAAACGAATTAACAATATAATTTTAACAAAAAGGAGAAAAGGTTATGAAAATTGTAGTTGCTGCTATGGGAAAAGAAGTTGCAGGTCATTTTGGTCATTGTGAGAATTTTATTTTCTTTGATACAGAAGATGGAAAGATCACAGCACAGAACAGTGTGCCGAACCCAGGCCATCGTCCGGGATTCCTTCCGAACTTTCTGGCAGACCACGGCGCAGAAGTGATCATTTCCGGCGGAATGGGCGGCGGAGCAGTAGATATCTTTAATGAGCGCGGCGTAGAAGTGATCGTAGGAGCACAGGGAGACGCAGAAGCGGCTGTAGAGGCTTATCTGAAAGGGGAACTGATCTCCACAGGTTCTATCTGCCATGAACATGAGCATGCTCATGAGTGCGGTGAATAAAGACTGCAAAAGATAAAAACAGTACATATAATAAAAGGCAGCAGCCCCCGGGATTTCCGGGGGAATGCTGCCTTTTGTCTTGGTAAGATCTGTTTTAACGCGCCATAAGATAAATCTTTTCCATGTCTTTCATATTCAGCTGCTTAAATACGCCGATAGTCCTTGTGTCTTCAAAGCTGCAGCGGAAGGCAAGATCATGGATCTGTTTTTCGTCAAGGTCAAGACCAAGCTCATGAAGACTTGTAGGCATTTTTATGGAGCGGAAAAAGTCCTCCATGGCCTCGATTCCTGCAAGGGCTGTTTTTTCAAAATCAGAAAAGCAGGGAATGTCAAAAACATTAGTGGCAAACTGTGCAAAGCGTTCCGGGTTTTCCAGATATACGTATCTTGCCCAGCTTCCCCAGATGGCTGAAAGACCGGCTCCGTGAGCCACATCGTAAAGACCGCCAAGCTCATGCTCCAGCTGGTGGCAGGCCCAGTCGCCTCCGCCTGTGCCGCATCCGGTAAGTCCGTTATGAGAAAGGCTTCCTGCCCACATGATCTCAGCCCGGGCATTATAATTGCCAGGCTCCTTCATAAGGATTCTTGCGTTATAAATTACAGTCTGCATCAGAGATTCGCTGATGCTGTCCGTTACTTCCATTGTCTCCAGATTAACAAAATAACGTTCCATAGTATGCATGAGGATATCGACGCAGCCGCTTTCTGTCTGATACTGAGGAAGAGTATAAGTAAGTCTTGGGTTTAGAAGGGCAAATTTTGGACGGCACAGATCGCTTCTGGCGCTTCCGCGCTTCAGCCAGCCGTCCTCGTTTGTAATAACGCAGGAGCTGCTCATTTCACTGCCTGAGGCTGCAATGGTAGGAATGGCTGCGATTGGAAGGCAGTCAGTGGGAACTTCTGTTTTCAGGAAGAAATTCCAAACATCTGTCCAGGGATTGGCTACGCCGTAGCCAATGGCCTTGGAGGAATCAATAACGCTTCCTCCGCCTACAGCCAGAATAAAATCTATGTTTTCTTTCTGGCAGAGCCGGATTCCTTCACGTACTTTGCTTAAACGGGGATTGGGAACAACGCCTCCCAGAGACACATATTCTATGCCTGCCTCACGAAGGCTGGCTTTTATTTCATCCAGAAGTCCTGATGCTGCGGCGCTGCTGCCTCCATAATGGATCAGAGCCTTTTTGCAGCCGTACTCCTTTAAAAGAGAGCCAGCCTGAAGATGGGTATCCTTTCCAAAGATCACCCTTGTAGGGGTGTAATATTCAAAGCCTCTCATAGCGAATTACTCCTTTTTTGTATACTCCTTTTCATTATAGAAACTATATCACAATTAGTCAAAAAAATTTTAATAAAATTAAGAAAAACCACAAAAATCTTTGTTGTGCGGACAAATGTCTTTTTGGGATTGACACAAACCAGCTGTTCAGGTATAATTTTCAGTAAGTTGTTTTAGTAGAAGGAAAAACAGGATCAGAGGAGGATGAATCATGTATTCATTAGATGAAATTGAAAAAGTGGATCAGGAGATCGCGCAGCTTATACAGGAGGAAGTAGAACGCCAGAATTCTCATATTGAGCTGATCGCTTCAGAGAACTGGGTAAGCAAGGCTGTAATGGCTTCTATGGGAAGCCCCCTGACAAATAAATATGCAGAAGGATATCCGGGCAAAAGATTTTATGGCGGCTGCGCTTGTGTGGATGAGGTAGAGAAGCTGGCTATTGAAAGGGCAAAGGAGCTTTTTGGATGCGAGTATGTAAACGTGCAGCCACATTCTGGAGCACAGGCGAATATGGCAGTATTTTTTGCCATGCTGAAGCCGGGAGACACTGTTCTTGGAATGAATCTGGCCCATGGAGGTCATCTGACTCATGGAAGCCCGGCAAATATGTCAGGAATGTACTTTAACGCTGTTTCCTATGGGGTAAACGACCACGGAGTTCTTGATTATGATGAAATCCGTAAGATCGCCCTTGAATGTAAACCAAAGCTGATCGTGGCAGGAGCCAGCGCCTATGCAAGAACCATTGACTTTAAGAAATTCCGTGAGATTGCAGACGAGGCAGGCGCATATCTGATGGTAGATATGGCTCATATAGCAGGTCTTGTTGCAGCGGGAGAACATCCAAGCCCTGTTCCTTATGCGGATGTGGTGACAACAACTACCCATAAGACCCTCAGAGGACCAAGAGGCGGACTTATTTTAAGCAGCAGCGAAAATGCAAAGAAATTTAACTTTAATAAGGCTGTATTCCCGGGAATCCAGGGCGGTCCTTTGATGCATGTGATCGCAGCCAAGGCAGTCTGCTTTAAAGAAGCCCTTCAGCCGGAATTTAAAGAATATGCCCGCCTTGTGGTAGAAAACGCACAGGCCCTTTGCAAAGGCCTTCAGAAGAGAGGCGTGGATATTGTATCCGGCGGTACGGACAATCATCTGATGCTGGTGGATCTTAAAAATCTTGGCGTAACAGGCAAGGAGATGGAGAATCTTCTGGATGAGGTGAATATTACCTGCAATAAGAATACAATACCCAATGATCCACAGTCTCCTTTTGTAACAAGCGGCGTTCGTCTGGGAACACCGGCAGTAACTTCCAGAGGAATGAAGCCGGAGGATATGGATGTGATTGCAGAGGCCATTGTCCTGATGCTGAAAAACAGTGATAATAAAGCGCAGGCAAAGGCTCTTGTAAAAACTTTGACAGACAAATATCCTCTTATCGGATAAAGAAATAATTCTTGTTGGAACTGTCAGATTATGCTATAATAAAAAAGCAGTTTGATCAAGGGCACTCTGCAGCAGGCAGAGTGCCTTTTGCTATATCTAGGATAAGCTATTGAACTGTTTTTGGGATTAGGGAGTTGAAGAGGGAGATTCCTCTTTATTCTAAAATAAAAATTAAATAAAAAGGAGGAGAGAAGATGAGTGACAAAAAGAAAAACGGGGGCGCCCTTCTGGGAGCTGCCTTTCTGATGGCTACTTCCGCTATCGGCCCGGGATTTTTGACGCAGACATCTAAATTCACCAGCGACTTTCAGGCAAGCTTTGGCTTTGTAATCCTGATCTCCATTCTCCTGTCCGCAGTAGCCCAGATGAATATCTGGAGAGTGCTTTGCGTAACAGGTATGAGAGGACAGGATGTGGCCAACAAGGTTCTGCCGGGACTTGGATATCTGGTTGCTTTTATGGTTGTCCTGGGAGGTCTGGTATTTAACATTGGAAACGTAGGAGGAGGAGCTCTTGGTTTTAATACCCTGCTTGGTATTCCTACAGAAATTGGCTATGTATTAGCCGGACTGGCAGCGATTCTTGTCTTTATTTCCAAAAATGCAAAAGGCGTTATGGATACCCTTACCAAGGTTCTGGGAGCCATTATGATCGCAGTTATTTTTGTTGTGATCATTATGGTAAAGCCTCCGATGGGAACTGCGATCAAGAATACTTTTGTTCCTGACGCAGGAGTGCAGGCTCTTGTTCCGGCCATCATTACCCTTCTGGGAGGAACTGTGGGAGGTTACATTACCTTTGCAGGCGCCCATCGTCTGATCGACGCGGGAATTACTGGGGAGAAGAACCTAAAAGAGATCAACAAAAGCTCTGTTATGGGAATCGGAATTGCCACTGTTGTACGTATTTTCCTGTTTCTGGCTGTTCTCGGCGTTGTTGTTAAGGGCGTAGCCCTTGATCCGGCAAACCCAGCGGCAGATGCCTTTAAGCAGGGAGCGGGACAGCTTGGATACCGTTTTGCAGGTCTTGTTCTGCTTTGCGCGGCAATCACATCCATTATTGGAGCGGCTTATACATCCGTATCTTTTTTGAAGACCTTCCATCCGGCAATCGAGAAGAACGAAAACTGGGTGATCATTGGATTCATTGCAGTTTCCACACTGGTTATGCTGCTTCTCGGAAGCCCTGCTACCCTTCTTGTTGTAGCGGGAGCGCTGAACGGACTGATCCTTCCGATTACTCTGGGAATCTGTCTGATCGCATCAAGAAAGAAATCCATTATGGGTGAAAATTATCATCATCCTACATGGCTTTTTGTACTTGGAATTATTGTAGTTATTATTTCCGCTTATCTTGGAATTACAACCTTTGTTTCAAATCTGGGAAGTCTTTTCTGAGAATGGTAAGGAGGGAGAAAGGTGTGATCAAAGAAGGATTGCACCTTTTTCTGTTATTTCATATTTTTTAGGAGAAAAACATGCAGAATATCAGAATTTTAACAGCAGGAGATTCCTCCCTTTTGATTGAATTCGGGAAGGAGATCAGCCCGGAGATCAACAGAAAGATTTCCGCTACTATCCAGCTTATGAAAGAACAGCATATAGAAGGCGTAGTAGATATGATCCCGGCATTCTGTTCTCTTCTCGTTAATTATGATCCCCGCGTCATTTCTTATGATGAGATCCGGGAACGGATGCAGGCTCTTGTCCGGGTGGATGCAAGAGCAGGGGAAACCCGGAAAAGAATTTTTGAGATTCCGGTATGCTATGGAGGAGAGTACGGGCCGGACATTCAGAATATTGCAGAACATGCAGGACTTAGCCAGGAGGAGGTTATCCAGATCCATTCTTCCAGAGATTATCTGATCTATATGCTGGGATTTCTTCCGGGATTTACTTACCTGGGAGGCCTGGACGAGAGACTTCATACGCCCCGTCTTGCAAATCCAAGAATCAGGATTCCGGCAGGAAGCGTGGGAATCGGAGGTTCCCAGACAGGAATTTATCCTTTGGATTCGCCGGGAGGATGGCAGCTTATGGGAATGACTCCGGTGAAGACCTATGATCCTTCCCGGGAGACGCCGATCCTGGTAGAAGCAGGAGATTATATTCGTTTTGTCCCGGTGGAGGAAGAAGAGTATCTTCAGATCAAGGAAGCTGTGAGCCGTGGAGAGTATCAGTGCATTGTCCACGAGGAAGAGGTGTAAAATGGGAATTCGTATTTTAAAAGGCGGAATGATGACTACTGTTCAGGATCTGGGACGAACCGGATACCAGAGTCAGGGATTTTCCGTAGCAGGAGTAATGGACGTCCGCTCCTTTAAGATCGCCAATCTCCTTTTGGATAATCCTGAAAACGAGGCGGTTCTTGAATTTACCTTGATCGGACCTACTCTGGAATTTACTTCCGCTACGATCATTGCTATTACAGGAGGAGACTTTCAGCCTCAGGTAAACGGGGAGCCGGTACCAATGTATACGGCTCTGTATATGAATAAAGGCGATATCCTTAAATTCGGAAGCGCCAGAACAGGAAGCAGAGGCTATATTGCGTTTTCCAGTTATCTGGACATTCCGGTTGTTATGGGAAGCCGCTGCACAAATATGAAGAGCGGAATTGGAGGTTTTAAAGGAAGGAAACTTCAGGCAGGAGATTATATGAACTTCCGCATTAAGAGAAGATATCTTCCTTTTTTCCTTTCCAGAAAGCTGGAGCCGGAAAGCTTTGATCAGGACAAAGCAGAGGTTCGGGTTGTTATGGGGCCTCAGGACGAGCTGTTCAGCAGACAGGGAATCGAAACTTTCCTGAGCCAGGAATATACAGTGACAAGTGATTTTGACCGTATGGGATGCAGACTGGAAGGACCCTTTATTGCGCCGAAAGAAACTTCAGACATTATTTCAGATGGAATCGCATTCGGATCCATACAGGTTCCGTCTCATGGCAAGCCGATTATTCTTTTGTCAGACAGACAGACAACAGGAGGGTATGGTAAGATCGCCACAGTGATTTCTGTGGATATTCCCAAGGTGGTACAAAGAAAGACAGATCATAAGATCCGTTTCCGGGCAGTTACAGTTAAGGAAGCCCAGGAACTTTATCTGAAAGAGATCCAGGAGCTGGATGAAATGCGTAAGATCATTCATCAGCCATGTAAGGAGGTTCTTGACTGCCGTCTGGTTGCCAAAAGACTTCGTAAATTATTCGAATAAAAACAAAGCGTTTTGAAGTGCATGAAATAGAAAAGGAGATACAGGAATGGATTTAGAAAAGATTGAAGGACTGGTAAAAATCATTGAAAATTCTTCTCTGACAGAATTTACATTAAAGGAAGGCGATCTTAAGATCACTATGAGCAAGCTGGATCATCCGCCTGTTGTTGCAGCAGGAGTTCCGGCGGCTCCCATGCCTGCCGCAGCGCCGGAAGCCCCTGTACAGGCTGAACCGGAAGAAGATGAGAAACTTTTTATTACTTCTCCTATTGTAGGAACCTTTTATTCCGCCCCTGCCCCGGACGCTCCGGCATTTGTAAAGGTAGGAGATCAGGTAAAGAACGGACAGACCGTATGTATTCTGGAAGCAATGAAGCTGATGAACGAGATCCAGAGTGATTTTGACTGCGAGATCGAGGCGGTTCTGGTAAGCAATGAGCAGAAGGTTGAGTATGGACAGCCTCTGTTCCGCGTAAAGAAATTATAAAAGCCGGAGGGAGGCGCCTATATTGTTTAATAAAATCTTAATTGCCAACCGTGGAGAAATTGCCGTCCGTATTATCCGGGCATGCAGGAATATGGGAATCCGAAGTGTGGCAGTGTATTCAAAAGAGGATGCAAAAAGCCTTCATGTACAGCTTGCGGATCAGAGGATCTGTATAGGAGAGGGTCCTGCCAGAAACAGCTATCTGAATATGGATCGCATTATCCAGGCAGCCAGAAATATGGGAGCGGACGCCATACATCCCGGTTTTGGTTTTCTGTCAGAAAACAGCGAGTTTGTTCGCCGCTGTAAAGAAAACGGAATTACCTTTATCGGACCGGACGCAGAGGTAATTGACAAAATGGGAAATAAATCCCAGGCAAGAACAACTATGATGAACGCAGGCGTTCCTGTTGTACCAGGAACAAAGGAGCCGGTGTATGACGCAGAGACAGGTCTCATTCTTGCCCGGGAGATCGGATATCCGGTTATGATCAAGGCTTCCTCAGGCGGAGGCGGCAAGGGAATGAGAGTTGCCGCATCAGAGGAGGAATTTGAATTCCAGTTTAATGTGGCTCAGAGGGAATCCGCCAATGCTTTTGGTGACGACACCATGTATATTGAGCGTTTTGTAGAAAATCCCCGCCATGTGGAAATCCAGATCATGGCTGATAATTTTGGAAATGTGGTGGCTCTTGGAGAAAGAGACTGTTCTGTACAGAGAAACCACCAGAAGCTCATTGAGGAATCACCGTCTCCGGCAATTACAGAAGAGACGAGAGAAAAAATGAACCAGTATGCGGTTCTGGCAGCCAAAACAGTCAATTATACAAACGCAGGAACCATAGAGTACATTGTAAGTCCAAAAGGGGAATTTTACTTTATGGAAATGAACACCAGGATCCAGGTGGAGCATGGCGTTACGGAAATGGTGACAGGAACAGACCTGATCGTTGAACAGATCCGGGTGGCCATGGGATTGCCTTTAAGTTTCAGTCAGGAGGATGTAAAACTTAAGGGCCATGCCATTGAGTGCAGGATCAACGCTGAGATCCCGGAGAAAAACTTTATGCCAAGTCCGGGAGTGGTTGAGAATCTCCATCTTCCTGCCGGAAACGGAGTGCGGGTAGATACAGGGCTTTATACAGGCTACCGGATTCCCTCTGAGTATGATTCTATGATCGCCAAGGTGATCGTCCATGCACCGGATAGGGAGGCTGCATTGCAGAAAATGAGATCTGCTTTGGATGAAATGCTGATCATTGGAGTGGAAACAAACCTGGATTTTCAGTATCAGATCATGAAACATCCGGTATTTTGTGAAGGAAAGGCAGACACAGGCTTTATTGAAAGTCTCATGCATACAAAATAAAAATCTTTCGAAATTCAGGAACAGATTTTAGCCGTATTGAGAAATGGAGAGAAAAAATATGACATACAGGGTGGATTTAAACAGTGACCTGGGAGAAAGCTTTGGAAATTATACCATTGGGAATGACGATAAGGTAATTCCTCTGATCACCTCTGCAAATGTAGCCTGCGGATATCATGCCTCAGATCCGGTGGTGATGGATAAAACTCTTGCCATGGCAAAAGAGGCAGGAATCCGAGTGGGAGCTCATCCGGGATTCCCGGATCTTATGGGATTTGGAAGAAGAAATTTAAGCGTAAGCCCGGCAGAGGCAAAAGCCTATATTCTATATCAGTTGGGTGCTTTAGATGCCTTCAGCAGAGTACATGGAATAAAAATGCAGCATGTGAAGCCTCACGGAGCTCTTTATAATATGGCGGCAAAGGACTATCAGTTATCCCAGGCGATTTGTCAGGGAATCCGTGAGTTTGATCCAGAGCTTATTGTTCTGGCTCTTTCAGGCGGAGAGCTTGCCCGGGCGGCAAAGGATATGGGACTTCGGACAGCTTTGGAGGTTTTTGCAGACAGGGCTTATGAGGAGGACGGTTCTCTTGTAAACCGCCGCAAAGAAGGGGCCATGATCACAGATGAAGATCTGGCGGTTTCAAGAGTAGTGAGAATGGTGAAAGAAAAGAAAGTAACCGCTATTACTGGAAAGGATATTCCTATCCAGGCAGATTCCGTCTGCGTTCACGGAGACGGCGCAAAAGCGCTGGCTTTTGTAGAAAAGATCCGCAAAGCACTGAAAGAAGAGGGCGTAGAGATCTGCTCTCTTGACAGGATCATATAAATATGAGATAAAATATTGACACCCCCGGGAACTGGCATAAATACGGAAAAAACCTTTATTTATGCTGGTTTCAGGGGTTTTCTTGTTTTGAATTGTTGTGACTTATTACACAATATTTAGGGTCTATTAGTCACAAATGGTCACAAATTCGGTATTTTTATTTTTTCGATTTCTGTGCGAAGATCATCCAATGATCGGTGGCCGTATACTCCATTTGTGATATCATTTCCAAAAGCATGACCAATCATTCTTTTTCGGTCATTTTCCCGAACGCCGTATTTTTCGCAAAGCGCAGAAAATGTATGTCTGCAATCGTGCGGAGTATGAGGAGGATTTCCGACAATTCCAAGTTCTTTTAAAAGCGGATTAAATGTCTTTTGTCTGTAGCAGTCAGGCGTGATCGGCATTAATGATCCGTATTTCTTTAGACGCTTTTCCACGAATGGATAAATGGCGGAATGAATTGGAACAATTCTGTTTTTGCCAGCCGCGGTTTTTACGCCGCCCTTGAAATACCGACTTTTTAAATTGACTTCCAGGCTTCGGTATGCGGAAATACGAAAACCGCTATAGCACATAATTAACACCATCTGGATATCTTCATTGTCTTTTTGTATCCATAAGGTTTTCAGTTCCTGCTCAGAAAATGCTCTGCCATTCACGGTATTATCTGGACGGTTTACAGTAACGTACAACGCTTTGTTTTCAGTGCAGATTTCATACATGAGAGCGTATTTATACATTTGCTTAAATAAGGTCACAATCATTTTGACACTGGAAAATCCAAGAGGGCAGGAATCAACTACCTTTTGCAAATCCTCATGTTTAAGCGACTTAAAAGGTAAATCGTGCAGCGACTTACAATTTTTGTAAGCGCAAACGGTGGCGTTTTGGGAGGCCACAGACAATGTTCTTGTTTTGTTTTCTTCGTACTTCCAGCGGTAAAATTTCTCATACACTTCTGCAAAGGACAGCTCCTTAATCTCTGGGTGCTTTTCCTCCACACCTTTGATGGTAGAGTAGTCCGCTATGATCCGCTGTACCAATACATCTGCATCTGACGTTTCCGCAAGCTCCAGTTCTCGCTCCATCCCTGGCTTATATGTTCCGGCTTTATAGGCAGTCAGAACGGTAAAACCTTTGATCCAGTCATCCGTATAACAGATTGCAGGAGGGCGCTGTACATGCCCCAGAGCGTCGATAGTGGCGGGAGGGTGGACTGCATAACAGTTACGTCTATCAGAGCCTAAATAGCGGATAGTTCCGAAGCCAGAGGGTAATCTGGGATACTTCTTTCGTGTTTTCTTTTTTGCCATAAAATCATCCTCCTTAAAAATGGGTATAAAAATAACAGCCAGCAGGAACATAGGTTCCGCTTGCGTGGCTGCCCCGAAGATGATACAATATTCTTGCAATAATGAATGTGCATCTTCGGATGTAAGAGCCGTCTCTGTGTTGGTAGCACAGGGGCGGTTTTTATTTAGTTAATTTTAGAAAGTTCTTCGTTTAATACAGAATTGTAATCATTCAACGATTGTCTGGCTTTTTCCGTGTACTTTTGGAAATCAGAAACATCGTTCTGGTCAGAACTGAGTAAAAATTCATTTAAGTGTGATAATGCAATATTATACTGAGTGACAGCAGACTGGGCATGAGCTAACAATGTCATTATTTTAGTTCCATAAGGTGCTTCTTGGCGATTTGCGTCAAATTCCATAAAGTAACCATTGAGTTTTTCTTCCGATTCCGTAGCTAACGCCATGGCAGACTCTAATATGGTAAAAATATCGTCAGTGTTTTTATTTTCCGATATCGCCTGCATAAGTTGCTCTGATGTATCAAAAACTTTTAATTCTTCTGAAAATATCTCAGAGTATTTTTTGAATAAAGAAATATATTCTTTGTCTAATTCGCCTGCTTCTTTGTAATTCTGTTTAGAATTTTGATTTGATGAAATTGGTCCATCGTCCATTGCGATTAATTCGTCTAATGTTACGTCTTCGACAGCAAGTAAGTTCTCTTTTCCGTTTAAAGAATTAAAGTATACTTTAGTAGCTGAATCCCATGAAACCAAGTTTTCTTCGTCATGCAATTCTTTTATACTTAAATCGTAATCTTTAAACTTTCCATCAGAAAAAGTAGATACATATTCTGAAATGATTTTGCACTTTTGTCCAAAGTTATTTCCGTTATCAGGAGTGATTAAAATATTAAAAGTATAATCTGATTCATTCGTTCCGTTAAAACTTACACTATCACATGCTCCACCGATATTTGAGAGTGCTTCGTTTAATTCGCTTTGCATAATTCCCTTTTCTTCTTTTGTTGGAAGTTTCGGCATCGGAGCAGTGTTCCCGCATCCAATCAGCGTTGTCGCAAATAAAAATAATGCCATTGCCACTTTCCTCTTCATAATTCCTCCTCGCACATTAAATTAGCTTAATTTTAATTCAATCAATCTTTTGTTATATCCGGTAATACGAGATATCTGCTCAATAGAATATCCCGTTTCCCAATATTCGGAAAGCAGATCATCCGGCAGCAACAACTCCATAGCAAATAGATCAGCTTCTCGTTCATATCTGGCTCCGTTGAGCTGTGTTCGAGTGTCCATAAAGATTGCATTTGCTTTTTTATGTAAAAACATGTGACCCAGTTCGTGAGCCAAAACAAAACGCTGCTCGGGATCCGACAATCGTTCATCCAGATAAATGATATTATTCCGCTGGAAATATTGATAAAAACCCCGCACGCCGTCCAATGGATAGTGTACCAGGATCACATTTAAGCCCCGGACAATCTCAAAAGGGTCACGGCTCTTAAACATACGGGCGATTTTGTTCGCCTGTTTCTTGACATCCATACGCGTCAGTCCTTCTTATATTTCTTGGGTGTGTATTTCTCCTTGTTCTTCTTCTTGGCCAGCTCCATACCGATCTGCATAGCGGAAAGGATAGAATCAATAGCTTCCGGACTGGCTGGATCTCCATCAAACATCAGTCCTTCCTGATTCATAAGCTGTTCTCTGGTTTGCTCAAGAATCTTTTCGATATCTTTTTCGTCTTTAGGAGTCAATGATTTTTCGCTATTTTCTTCTCCAGTCATTAAATATGTTGCAGTAACACCTAAAAAATTAGAAATTTTTTCAAGCCTATCAGCAGGGAATACACCTTTTCTTAACTGACTGATATAGCCATTAGAGAAACCAAGTTCCTTTTCTAATTTAGAAATAGGAATTTTTCTATTTTTACATATTTCTTTTACTCGCTCTACACTGTTCAAATGGGCACCTCCTGATTTAGAGAAAAACCTAAAAATGGTATTGACAAATTAGAGATAACCCTATATAATGACTTTAAGATTTAGAGAAAAGCCTAAATATAGAGAGATCCCAATATGTTTGTGGTAATTCATATTTTAGATTATTCTCTAATAAAAGTCAATACTTTTCTCTAAATCCAATAAGAATAGTGGAGGTGAAATGTATAGTGATTTTAAAAAAAATTAGAGATTTATGCGACAAAAAAGGGATTACAGTATCAGAACTTGAAAGAGCGTGTGGAATTGGAAATGCAACTATTTCGCGATGGGATAAGTCTTTTCCAAGGGTAGATAAATTAAAAGCTGTAGCAGATTATCTGCATGTATCTATCGAGGAACTTCTGGAAGACAATCAAGAGAAAGAGGAGAGTGAGAAGAATTTTTAAAATATATCCAC
>NZ_CALFLA010000074.1 GCF_937880195.1 uncultured Blautia sp. | reverse complement strand
CAAGGTTTTTAAATAATTTAAACAATAAAAAACAGGTAGTTTTTGACACTACCTATCTAAAAAAGGAGGATATTATATGAAAACAGAACGCGTGGAGCATATGTGCGGGGGATCTGGACATGTGTTGATCAAGCATATTTTGGATAATGACCAGTTAAATGGGAAATGCCGTCTTTATGCTCAGGTTACACTGGAACCAGGGTGTTCTCTGGGCTTTCATGAACATCATGGCGAGAGTGAAACCTACTATATCATTTCCGGCACAGGAATTTACAGTGACAATGGAACTCTTCGCATGGTAGAACCTGGAGACATGACTTTTACTCCAGATGGACAGGGACATGCCCTGACAAATGCAGGTGAAGAAGATCTTGTATTTATGGCTTTGATCATACTGGATTAACGTCTCCCTTTCAGGCGGCGCATAAGAAGATGTTATTTTGCAGCAAGAACGCTGGAACGTTCTTGAATTTTACAGAGGCAGAAGGAGAGAGATTATGGAGACAAGGCTTGATACAGAGAAATTTGAGCAGTATATTTCTCAGTTTCCCATATATGAATACCGTCTTTTAAAAACAGAAAGCATATCCGTGAGAGAACGGGTACGCATTATTTGCCAGACAGAATGTGAGCGGTATGGCTCTACTTGGGCCTGTCCTCCCGCTGTAGGCACACTTCAGGAATGTGAGGACAGGATTCGTTCTTATGACAGCGCTGTATTTTTTTCCAGTGTGGCAGAGGTATCAGATTTATTTAATATGGAGGAAATGCTTTCTACCAGGCAGGATCACGAAAGACTTACGGAACAGGTGGCTTTATTTTTGCGTCAGGAAGGTTTTAAAACCTTTACACTTTCTACAGAATCCTGCGATATCTGCGATCACTGCACTTATCCTGAGGGGAAACCCTGCCGTCATCCGGAACGGATGCATCCATGTCTGGAAAGTCATGGAGTAGTTGCTGCAGAAATTGTAGAAGAACAGCAAATGGAATACGATCTTGGCGGCAATACAATCCTTTGGTTTTCCATGATATTGTTCTCCAATACATAAAAAAGAATCTCCGGCATATATTAGGATAAAAGCCGGGGATTTTCTTTTTGTTTATTAGGAAAATAATACATTCTCTACTAATTTTCCTAATTCTTCCGGCAGAAAGCAGGAGGCTGTTTTTTGTTTTTTCATAAAAAAAGAAAGCAGATCAAAGAAAATCTTGTTACGGCTCTTGAAATACCAAGAGATCTGGCCTGCCGGGAAACAGTTCTCACTCTTACCGGACAGAGCCAGGCTGTAATTGAGAATTACCGCAGCATCATAAAGCTTACCAGGGAAGAGATTATCGTCAGCACATTTTCGGGAAAGCTGTCTATTATAGGTAAATCTCTGGAGATTCCCTGGTATACTCCTGAGGAAATGCTGATAAAAGGGTGTATTATCCAGGTGAAGCCGGAACGATAGGAGGCAGAATGAAGAATTTATTTTCTTTTCTGACAGGATATATGAAAGTTTGCATTCAGGGCGGACAGACAGAGCGTTTTTTAAATCTTTGTATGGCTCGTGGAATTGCACTTTGGTCGCTTATGGGAGATCCGAAAAAAGAGCTTGTCTTTTTTATTTCTGTGCGCCATTTTTTTCTGCTTGGGGCTATCCGGCGAAAAACGGGAGTAAAAATACATATTCTGGAAAAACATGGACTGCCCTTCTTTTTTGCATACAGCAGAAAAAGAAAGGCTTTTTTTCTTGGATTTCTTGTTTTTGGGATTCTTCTTTTTTTTCTTTCCGGGCGAATATGGAACATTCATATTGAAGGAAATATTACAAACAGTACGCCGGAAATTTTGGAATTTCTGGAAGAGGAAGGGGTTTTACATGGAATTTCAAAGTCTTCTGTAAACTGCAGCTCTGTTGCTGCTAAGATCCGGGAAAAATATCCAAAGACTGCCTGGGTAGCTGCAAAAATCCAGGGAACCCGTCTGATCATAACAATAAAAGAGGGAGTTTTTTCTGATACGGATAAAACTTTAGACAGAGAGCCCTGCAATCTTGTTGCCAGTGAAGATGGAATCATTGTGGATATGGTGACACGAGCCGGAACGCCTCAGACAGAACCAGGCAAAAAATGCAAAAAAGGCCAGCTTCTGGTCATGGGAAGGCTGGATCTTCATAATGACAGTCAGGAAATTTATCAGTATAAGTACGTTCATGCAGACGCTGATATCTATATCCGAAGGCAGATTCCATATTATGCAGAGCTTCCGATGAAATACGAAAAAGCAATTCCAATAGAAAAAGAAAAAAGAAGATTTTATATAAAAGCAGGTTCTTTATATATGGAATGGGGGCGTCCTCCGAAAAAAACCAACGATTGTATTGTTGAAGATTTTCCGCTGAGAATTACAGAAAACTTTTTTCTTCCTGTTTCCTTTGGAAAGATCACAGACAGGAAATACAAAAACCAAAGGTTTTTACGCACAGAACAGGAAGCAAAAGCAGCAGCATTTCATATTTTACAGCAATATGAAAAAAAATTAATGGAAAAAGGGGTACAAATCTTTTCAAATAATGTTAAAATAGAGGTTGATCATCTTACCTGTATAAGCAGGGGAACTTTGGAGATCATTGAAAAAACAGGCAGGGAGGTTCCCATTGAAAAACAGGAACAGCCTGACCTGCAATTGGAAAGGACAACAGAGAATGGCTAACAGTATTATCGAATTGCATCTGGAAGTGCCTGCCGCTTTGGAGGGCAATGTATTCGGGCAGTTTGACGAACACCTGAAACTTATCGAAAGAACATTGAATGTTACTCTGATTTCCAGAGACGGCATTCTGAAAATACTTGGAACAGAACAAAGCGCTTCCCAGGCTAAAAAACTGATCAGTGAACTGATGGTGCTGGCGCAGAGAGGAAATACCATTACAAGGCAAAACGTAAATTATGCGCTGGCCCTTGCTATGGAACAGAGAAACCAGGTTTTGACGGAAATTGATAAAGACCTGATCTGCAATACGATCCAGGGACGTCCGATCAAGCCTAAGACACTGGGTCAGAAGGATTATATAGAGCAGATCCGTAAAAAAATGATCGTATTCGGCGTAGGCCCTGCAGGAACTGGAAAAACCTATCTTGCCATGGCTATGGCAGTTACAGCTTTCCGTAACGAAGAAGTCAGCAGGATCATACTGACCCGGCCAGCCATTGAAGCGGGCGAGAAGCTGGGATTTCTTCCCGGCGATCTCCAAAGTAAAGTAGATCCGTATCTTCGGCCTCTTTATGACGCCCTGTATCAGATCATGGGGGCAGATGCCTTTGCAAAGAACATGGAACGGGGGCTTATTGAGGTAGCGCCTCTTGCCTACATGAGAGGCCGTACTTTGGATAATGCTTTTATTATCCTTGACGAGGCGCAGAACACCACGCCTGCGCAGATGAAAATGTTTCTGACACGTATCGGCTTTGGCTCCAAGGTCATTATTACTGGAGACGCATCCCAGAAAGACCTTCCAAAGGACGCTGTGTCCGGTCTTGACGTTGCCATGAAGGTGTTAAAAAAGATAGAAGATATTGGATTCTGTCAGCTTACAAGCAAGGATGTGGTCCGTCACCCACTGGTACAGCAGATCGTTCAGGCATATGATGAATACGAAAAAAAGCAAAAGCCGGCAAAACCTTCGGGACACGCCGCAGTTAGGAGAAAGTCATGACCATTCAGATAGAATATGAAACAGAGAGAAGTCTGGATATCGACTATACCAGACTTGCCAACCTTGTGGCTGAACAGATCCTTAAAACAGAGAACTGCCCCTATGAGGCTTCTGTAAATCTTGTTCTTACAGATAATGAGGAGATCAAAAAAGTAAACGCAGAATTTCGTAATATTTTTGCGCCTACAGACGTACTTTCTTTTCCAATGATCCCCTTTGAGACGCCGGCAGACTATTCTGTCATAGAGGATCAGGACGAATACTTTGATCTGGATACGGATGAACTTCTTCTGGGAGATGTAATGATCTCTGTAGACAGAGTATTTTCCCAGGCAGAGGAATACGGGCACAGCAGGGAGCGAGAATTTAGCTTCCTTTTTGCTCACAGTATGCTTCATCTTCTGGGATATGACCATATGGAGCCGGAAGAGGCGGCAGTTATGGAGCGCAAACAGGCAGAGGCTCTGGAAGCCCTTGGTATCAGACGTTAAAAATATACTTGGAGAAAAATAAAAATGAATTACCGTGAACTGTTAAAAGATAAAAAACGAGTAGTGATCAAGGTGGGGTCCTCCTCCTTGATCCATAAAGAAACAGGAAGACTGGATCTTCGTAAGCTGGAGGTTCTTACCCGGGAACTCAGCGATCTGCACAATCAGGGAAAGGACGTGGTTCTTGTAACTTCCGGCGCGGTAGCTGTAGGCTCCGCAGCTCTTGGAATGGACGGAAAACCAAGCGAGCTTAAGAAAAAGCAGGCATGCTCCGCCGTAGGACAGGCCAGACTTATGATGATCTATCAGAAACTTTTTGCAGAATACAATCAGATGGCCGCACAGATCCTGATGACAAAAAATACAATGGTCAATAATCTGAACAGAATGCATGCAAGGAATACTTTTGAGGAACTTCTGGCTCTGAACACGATCCCAGTGGTAAACGAAAACGACTCTATCTCAAGCTACGAGCTGGAGGCTTTGGATTCTTTTGGTGATAACGATACTCTTTCTGCGGTGATCGCTGCTCTGATCGGAGCGGATCTTCTGATACTGCTGTCTGATATTGACGGACTTTTTACAGACGATCCCAATACCAATCCAAAGGCCAAATTTATTGATACCGTGGAAGCCCTTGACGAAAAGCTAAAAAGCATGGGCAAGGGATCTGGAAGCAAGGTTGGCACAGGCGGAATGGCTACAAAACTTACTGCAGCGGAAATTGCAACGGCAGCCGGAGCGGATATGGTCATTGCCAATGGAAAGGATTTTCATGTGATCCACAAGATCATAGAAGGAAGAAATTATGGAACTCTTTTTGTTGGAAATCAGAAAGAAGAGTTTTATCTGATTGATTATATTGAAAAATTACTGTAAAAAGGAGATAACATGGATAATATAAAAATTGACAGAATCAACACACTTGCCCATAAGGCAAAAAGCGTAGGCCTTACTGAAGAAGAAAAAAAGGAGAGAGACGCTTTAAGAAAAGAATACATTGCAACTATCCGCATGAATCTGAGAAGCCAGCTTGACAATATCGACATTAAAGAAGAAGATGGAAGCATTACGAATTTGGGTGAAAAATATGGAAGAAAAGAAAGTCATTAGAAAACAGATTTTTGCAAAAAGGAAAGTATGTACTGATCAGGAGATCCAGCTGTGGAGTCGTGAGTTTACCTTGCGTCTTACTGCGCTTCCTGCGTTTTTGGAAGCAGAACGCCTTTTGGTATATGCAGATTATAACCATGAGGTAATGACAGTATTTCTTATAGAAGAGGCATGGAAAAAAGGAAAAGAAGTAGCTGTTCCAAAGGTTGTTGGAAAAGATATGGTCTTCTATAAACTTACTGACTGGAAACAGCTTGAACCGGGATATTTTGGAATCCCGGAGCCTGCATACGGAGAAATTGTAGAATGGGAAGACGCGGTTATGATTATGCCAGGAGTGGCCTTTGACAACAACTGTCACAGAGTAGGATATGGCGGCGGTTTTTATGACCGGTATCTGGAAAAGCATCCAAAGGTGAAACGTATTGCAGCTGCCTTTGAATTTCAGATACTTCCAGAAGTTCCCACAGAGCCTACAGATATTGCGCCGGAAATGATCGTAACTGAAAAACAGATCATTACAATCTAAATTTGGGGAGGTACGTATATGAACGAAATGCTTATAGAGCTTGGAAAACGTGCAAAGGCGGCTGAAAATTCTCTTCGCACGATTTCTACAGATAAAAAGAATCAGGTTCTTTCTGCTGTTGCAGATCATTTGGTTGAATGCGTAGACACGCTTCTTGCCGCTAATGCAAAAGACGTAGAAAACGGAAAGGCAAACCATATGCCGGAGGGACTGATCGACAGACTTCTTCTTACAAAGGAACGGATCCAGGGTATGGCAGAAGGTCTTTGTCAGCTTGTGGGTCTGGAGGATCCAATAGGCGAGGTGACTGGAATGAAGAAACGCCCTAACGGACTTTTGATCGGTCAGAAACGGGTTCCTTTAGGTGTGATCGGAATTATTTACGAAGCCCGTCCAAATGTAACGGCAGACGCTTTCGGTCTTTGCTTTAAAACAGGCAATGTTGTGATTTTAAAAGGCGGCAGCGACGCCATTCATTCCAATAAAGCAATTGTAGACTGTATCAGGGAAACACTTGCCGCACAGGGTATTACAGAAGATGCGATCCAGCTGATTCTGGATACCTCCAGGGAAACCGCAGGCGAATTTATGAAAATGAATCAGTATGTAGACGTACTGATCCCTCGTGGCGGAAAAGGCCTGATCCGGGCAGTAGTAAATCAAAGCACCATACCGGTTATAGAAACAGGAACAGGAAACTGTCATATTTACGTGGATGAAACGGCTGATCTTGATATGGCTGCCAATATTATCCTCAATGCAAAAACGCAGAGAGTCGGCGTATGCAATGCCTGCGAATCCCTTCTTGTCCATAACAGCGTAAAAGAAAAGCTTCTTCCTGTCCTTGCAGAAAAGCTAAAAGAAAAGCATGTGGAAATGCGCGCAGACAAGGAGGCTCTTTCTCTGATGCCGGGAGCTGTGGCGGCAACAGAAGAAGACTGGGGTACGGAATATCTGGATTACATACTTTCTATTAAGATAGTGTATTCTGTAGAGGAAGCCATTGCACATATCAATCAATATAATACCGGTCATTCAGAGGCCATTATTACAGAAAATTATACCCATGCGCAGAAATTCCTGGATCAGGTAGACGCGGCAGCCGTTTATGTAAACGCTTCTACCAGATTTACAGATGGATTTGAGTTTGGTTATGGCGCCGAAATCGGAATCAGTACTCAGAAGCTTCATGCAAGAGGCCCAATGGGACTGCTTGCGCTGACTACCACCAAATACATCATTTATGGAAGCGGACAGACCCGGCCATAAATTTGACTTTTGGAAGGGCAGTGTGTATAATATTCACAATAAGTTGTAGATTTGAAGCTGCGAAACTTTGCAGCGGATCAATATGCAGCGGCATGCGTACATACCGCGGGAGGACATGACATAATGAGAAAAAAACAATTATATGCAATTCTTTTAGCCGGGGTTATGGCCACAGGTTCTGCTCCGACAGCGGTCTTTGCTGCAGAGGAGGGGGTTCAGGCTGCATCGGAAGCAACCACAGACTTTGCTGCTTCTTTATCGGAAACAGATACAGAAGTACCGGAGACCACGCCTGAGGCAGAAACCACCCCGGAAGCGCCACAGACCACACCTGAGGCAGAAACTACCCCGGAAGCGCCACAGACCACGCCTGAGGCAGAAACTACCCCGGAAGCGCCACAGACCACACCTGAGGCAGAAACTACCCCGGAAGCGCCACAGACTACTCCTGAGGCAGAAACTACACCTGAACCGGAAATTATACCGCAGGCAGAAGTACCGGCAGAACAGGCCGGAAATACAGATTCGGCTCCATCTCCTTCTATAACGCCTGAAGAAAAGCCGGAAGGATTTACCGAAGACAATTCCTCAGGCGTATATATCAGCGTCGTAGGGGAAGACGGTGTGGAAACTACCAAGGAATATTATAAAACCCTTCAGTATGCAGTAAATGCAGCGGTGACTTATTACAATGCCCAGACAGAAGAGGTTAAGAAGGCCGTTGTTGTTAAGATCGAAAAGAATCAGATCCTTACAGACAGCATTACTGTTCAGGGCGGTAAGGTGGAATTGAAGGCAGTTTCAGACGTTACTATCCAGAGAGCAGATCCGCAAGATCCCTCCAAGAACTTTAAGGGAGATCTTTTTGTGGTAACAGGAGCAGACAGTGAGCTTCAGTTCTCCGCAGAAGAAAGCGGCAAACTTACTCTTACCGGAAATAATGAGATCCAGGAAATGACAGCAACAGGAGCTCTTGTGAAGATCACAGAGGGCGCCTCCTTTGGAATGTCTGACAGAGTTTCCCTTATCAATAATACTGTAGAAGGGGAGATCGGAGCTGCCATTGACAACAGCGCAGGAGGAAATCTTGTGCTGGCAGGCGGTACTGTTTCCAATAACAAAGGCGTAAAAGGCGCTGTTTATACCACAAATCAGATTCTGATCCAGGGAACGGTTACGATTTCTGATAATACAGACCCAGAAGGAAATAAGAAAAATCTTTATCTTGACGGAGAGACAGCAGGTGTTTTAGTTACAGCCAAAATGGAAAATTCTTCCGTTTCCCTTACAAAGACCAATGGGGAAAACGGAACTGAAGTGATCAAAATGGGATCAAACGGAGAGAGCATTACACCAGAAGATTTCAAAAACGCAGTTTCTCAGTTCGCATACGACACAGAAGATTTTACAGTAGCTTTAAGCGACGACGGCACAGTGGGATATCTGAAAGCAAAGGAAGAGCCTCAGAAGCCGGAGTGCGATATCAACGGATATAAGATTACAGGCCTGGAAAAACCGCTGAAATTTTTCCCCGGTAAATCTTATAAGTTTACTGTAACAGGCGCTGGCCAGGACAACAAGGATCCAAAAGAAGGAGATCTTTGCTGGAAACCTCTTTACTGGTCAACAAAAGAAAATGGAAGCAAGAATGTGAACTGGAATGTTATGGTGAAGAAAGGCCTTAGAACAGAAGGCACTCATGCCATGTATATTTATTTCCGTAAGCAGATATATACAAACGGAAGCTGGACAGACACAGAAGAAACAGGCCACATAAAAACTTCCTTTAAGTCAGCAGCTATTTCCGATCAGGAGTGGAATGACTATATTGGTCAGGGCAGTGAAGAGAAAGATTTCCTTACCTACCAGAGCGGCACTCTGGAATGGCGGGACCATAACACGGCGGTTGTCCAGATGTCCACAACCAAAAACTGCAAGTGGTATTATTATTTCGTAGATGCAGGTGCAAGCTCTTCAGATATCAAGAAGAAATACAATGAAAAAAATGCTGTGAACAGCGCGAAAAAGGATACTCCTTTCTGGGTAAAAGCAGAAAAAGTTCCTGAGAAGGATTCCTGGCTGATCGTTGCCGCGACTGCAGACGGTAAGGTTGAATTTGAAACAATCAAGTTAAACAATAAGAAACGTCCGGCTCCTACACCTACTGTTACCACACGTGCGCCGCGTACTTATAAAGTTTCCCAGAGTAAAGTTACAGGGCTTGAGAATCCGCTGAAATTCTACCCAAGGAAATTCTATGATTTTACTGTAACAGGCGCAGGACAGAACGATAAAGATCCTATCAGCGGTGATGAAAGATGGATTCCACTTTACTGGTCCATGTCTGTGAATGGTTCTAAGAACACATCCTGGAGAATCGGCTCCCAGGAAAACGGTATTCGTAAAGCAGAAGAATATCCTCTTTATATCTTCTTCAAAAAGCAGACCTTTAACGGCTCTGAGTGGGTAGATACGGATGTGGTAGAATACATGAAAACATCCTTCCGCTCCGCAGAGATCACAGACGAGGAATGGAAGGCTTATATTGAAGAATACAATAAAGAGAATCCAGATGACGGCCTTAATTATGACGGCACTGGCGCAGGTTCTGTAGCAGATATTGATCCTACAGAAGCAGCGGACCAGCAGGATGCAGGTTCAACAGAAAAAACAGCTGCCAAAACAGCCGACCCGTCACCTGTAGGCTCTATGAGCGCTCTTGCAGCACTTTCCCTGCTTGCAGGCGGTTATGTGATTGTCCGTAAACGTAAAAAAGAAGAAATCTGATAGAAATCTGATTTCTGATCACAGGAAGAGAGACAGGTCTAATCACCTGTCTCTTTTCATATATTTACCCTTGTAAGGCAGGTTTAGAAGAAAAATATTGCTGACTGCCGGAAGGGAAGCAAAACATGACAGCAGAGATCAGTTGCTTTACTTATGAGCAGATTTATTATACTCTTTGGGAACTGTCTCAGAGATACAGTCACGTGACGCAATTCCGTGTGATCGGAAAAAGCCATGACGAACGGATGATTCCCATGCTGGAGCTGGGATTTGGAAGAGAACCTGTTTTTTGTATCGGAGGATTAAATGGGACGGATCGGTATATGCCTTCCTGTCTTCTTAAAATGGCAGAGGAATACTGCCGTGCCTGGGAATGCGGATGGACGCTGGGAGAATTTTACCAGATAAAAGAGCTTTTGGAACAATGGAAGCTTTGTTTTATTCCTATATTAAATCCTGACGGTTATGAGATTTATGAAAAGGATTATGCTGTAATCCGAAATCCAATTTACCGACAGATGCTTCGTATGCAGGAAACGCCCTGTAAAGAATATTTCTGTAATGCAAGAGGAATGAATCTTTGTAAAAATTTTCCTACCAGTTATTACAGAAAAAAGAGAGTTGGACATGAGCCTGCCAGTGAAAACGAGACAAAGGCTCTGATCCGTATTTTTCAGGAATATCAGGGAAGAGGACTTTTGTCCTTTGGAATTGCGGATAAAAGGATCGTGTATTTCCGTCAGCCTCAGTCTTATGCTGTCAATCAGAGATGCAGCCGTTTTGCCCGTCATTTTCAGAAGGAATCCGGCTTCCGGCCAGAACGATTTAACCTGAATCTGTCCGGGGCACAGAACGAAATGCCGGGAGAGGGATCGCCGGAACGGTTTTTTGCAGAGATTATGAGGCAGCCCTCTTTTCGTATAGAGCTTCCGGCAGGAAAAACAACAGACACGCCGGATATTGACAGCTATCAGCAGATTTACACCATCCCTTTGGAATACCTTTTTTCTATGAGCGCAGAATAACGAAAAAGGCAGCAGAATTTGTTTTGACAGAACTTCCAATTTCCTGTATCATATGAAATTAGAAATGAATAAACTTAATATGTAAGGAGTTCTTATATTTATGATAAACGAAAAAGAAAACCTGACCAATCAGGAGGAAACACAGCGCCAGCGTTCTTTTATTGATCTTGCCAGGGCGCTGACAGAGCAGAAAATACAGGCGGCAGGCCGTCCTCTTACCTATTGTCTTACTACTTTTGGATGTCAGATGAATGAGAAACAGTCAGAAGCTGTAGCAGGCATTATGGATGAAATAGGATATGTTCGCCAGGATAGTGAAGAGGCAGACGTTGTTATTTATAATACCTGTACTGTCCGTGAAAATGCAAATCTTAAAGTATATGGCCGTCTGGGACACCTGCACAGCCTTAAAGACCAGAATCCTGACATGAAGATCATTCTTTTTGGATGTATGATGCAGGAGCCCCATGTAGTAGAAAAAATTAAAAAAACATATTCTTTTGTGAATCTTGTTTTTGGTACTCACAATATTTTCAAATTTGCAGAGCTTTTTTATGAAATGCTTCTTTCTGATATGCAGATTGTAGATATCTGGGAGGGAACTGACAAAATTGTAGAGGATCTTCCTACAGAAAGAAATTATACCTTTAAATCAGGGGTAAACATTATGTTTGGCTGCAACAATTTCTGCAGCTACTGCATTGTGCCCTATGTCCGGGGCAGAGAAAGAAGCCGCCGGCCGGAAGCCATCATAAAAGAGGTAAAACGTCTGGTAGAAGACGGCGTTTCTGAGGTTATGCTGCTTGGGCAGAATGTAAATTCCTATGGAAAAACTCTGGATGAGCCAGTGACATTTGCGCAGCTTCTCACAATGCTGGAAGAGGTAGAAGGGCTTAGGCGTATTCGTTTTATGACATCCCATCCAAAGGATCTTTCTGACGAACTGATTGAAGTAATGGCAAAAAGCAAAAAAATCTGCCATCATCTCCACCTTCCTCTTCAGTCTGGTAGCAGCAGGGTATTAAAGGAGATGAACCGTCGCTACGATAAAGAAAAATATCTTGGGCTGGTAGATAAGATACGAACCGCTGTTCCTGATATTTCTCTGACTACAGATATTATTGTGGGATTTCCGGGGGAAACAGAGGAAGATTTCCAGGAAACCCTTGACGTTGTAAAAAAGGCTGGCTATGATACGGCTTTTACCTTCCTCTACTCTAAGAGAACAGGAACTCCGGCAGCAGCAAAAGAAGATCAGGTTCCCCAGGATGTGGCAAAGGATCGGTTTAACCGTCTTCTTACCCTTGTTCAGGAACAGGGAAGAATCCGTTCTTCCAGATTCCAGGGAACCATTCAGGAAGTTCTGGTGGAAGAAGAAAGCAAGGAAAAGGGAATTTTTACTGGAAGAACCCAGTACAATCTTCTTGTACATTTTCCGGCAGACAAAAACCTTCTGGGAACTTACGTAAATGTGAAGCTTGAAGAATGTAAAGGATTTTATTATCTGGGAAGCCTGGTGGGATAATCAGGCTTTTCCCTTTGCAGGAAATACCAAAAAGGAAAGAGGAGAATACATTGAAAAGCAGCAAATACGAAATTGATATGTGCAATGGGGCGATCATGCCGAAGCTGATCTCATTTTCGATACCGCTGATGCTGTCCGGTATTTTGCAGTTGATGTTTAATGCCGTGGATATTGTTGTGGTTGGAAGATTCAGCGGCAGTCAGGCACTGGCAGCCGTAGGTTCTACTACTGCGCTGATCAACCTTTTTATTAATTTGTTTATCGGCGTATCACTTGGAACGAACGTTCTTAGTGCCAGATTCTATGCTTCCGGGAAAACAAAAGAAATGTCAGAAACCGTACATACTTCCATTACCTTTGCTCTTATAAGCGGCGTGGTTATGGCTTTGGTAGGAGTTGGGTTTTCCAGGTTTGCCCTGGAACTGATGGGAACTCCGGCTGATGTGATCGGTCAGGCGGCGCTCTATATGAAGATTTACTTTATTGGAATGCCTTTTTTTATGCTGTATAACTATGGGGCGGCTGTTTTGCGTTCTGTAGGTGATACCAAACGCCCCTTATACTATCTTATTGTTTCCGGTATTACAAATGCCTGTCTGAACATGATCCTTGTGATCCGGTTTCATATGGATGTGGCAGGAGTTGCCATTGCAACCATCATAGCCCAGATGATTTCCTGCATTCTTGTTCTCAGGTGTTTGTATAAATCAGAAGGAAGCTATCAGCTCAGGTTTTCCAGGCTGACTTTGAAATGGAAATACTTAAAACAGATCTTTCAGGTAGGTATTCCCGCCGGACTTCAAAGCACTGTGATCAATTTTTCCAATGCTCTTTTGCAGTCCTCTGTCAATTCCTTTGGCTCTGTGGCAATGGCGGGATATACAGCGGCTAATAACATTTTTGGCTTTCTTTATACTTCTGTTAATTCTGTGACTCAGGCGTGTATGAGCTTTACCAGCCAGAACTACGGAGCCGGCAAGGTGAAGCGTATGGACAAGGTGCTGGTCAACTGTCTGATCCTTACTGTAGGAATTGCATTTACCCTTGGATTTGGCGCATGGGCATTTGGTTCCCGGCTGCTTTCTATTTATACAAGCGAACCGGACGTAATTGCCTGTGGTCTTGAAATCCTTGCATATACTACAGTGCCATATTTTCTCTGCGGAATCATGGATCTCTTTCCTGGAGCTCTTAGAGGAATGGGACGTTCGGCTGTTCCTATGATCCTTTCTGTGATCGGCACAGTAGGCACAAGGATTTTCTGGATCTATCTTGTGTTCCCTGCACACAGATCTTTGGAGGTTCTTTTTATTTCTTATCCGGCATCCTGGGCAGTTACGATTCTTTTGCAGGTGATCTGTTTCCTTTTGGTAAGAAAACAGGTGCATAAAAGAGTAATGGTATAATTACGAAAGTAAAATGAAATAAAGAGAAAACAGGAGGAAAGAGAAATGAATAAGTATCTGTCTCAGGTAAACAGCCTGCCATTTTATTTGATCGTAGGCGGTGTTTTATTGTTTATCCTGACTATGTGTGTTGTTTTTTTAGTAAAAAGTTACCGGGCGGGAATTGCCATTGGAATAGATAAAAAGGTCATGCGCCGCGCCATTATGTCCAGCGCTACCTTTTCCGTCCTTCCGGGGGTTAGTATTCTTTTGGGTGTCATTGCATTAAGCGGAAGCCTGGGAGTTCCGCTGTCCTGGCTGAGACTTTCGGTAGTGGGAGCCCTTCAGTATGAACTGAATGTTGCGGAGATCGCGGCTACCAGTCTGGGACTTTCAGGACTAAAGGTCAGCGAGATGTCCATAGCTGTTTTTACCACCATTGCTCTTGTTATGACAGCCGGAATCTTAAGCGGTATCCTCTGCTGCATTTTTGGACTGAAAAAATATCTTGGCAAACTTCAGAAAAAAGAGAAAAAGACAAAAAGCTCTCGGCCCGGATTTGGGGCTTATGCGACTATTGCTATGTTTATTGGTCTTTGCAGCGCCTATATCGGCTCCTATGTAGGAACCTGGACAGCCTACAAAAATTATCTTCCTCTTTTTGTAGCGGGGATTTCTGCATTGGCAATGGCAGTATTTGAATATCTCATATCAAAGAAAAAAATGGAATGGCTGGAAAATTTCAGCGTAGCGGCAAGTATGATAATCGGAATGACAGCCGCTGTTCTTGTCAGTCTTTAGGAGGAAAAGGAAATGGATAAAGAAAAGTTTCTGGAAGAATTTAACAGGCAGCAGCATCGTCTTGGAAGGATTATGCTGGTTACTGCAGCTATTCTGCTTCTGGCAGTTCCTTTTTTGCTTGGAAGTATTTACGGAACCGTTCCGGATCTGAAGGGCTTCTTAAATGGATTTATAAAAGTGGGAATGGTTTATATTCCTGTGGGTATCGTGGAATTTCTGGTATATGCGCCCATGCTTGGCAATGGCGGAAGCTATCTTACTTTTCTTACCGGAAATGTTACAAATCTAAAAATCCCCTGTGCCATGAATGCCAGAGATATTGCAAAAACAGAAGTAGGAACTGCGGAAAATGAGATCATATCTACCTTAAGCGTAGCTTCCAGTTCCATTGTAACTATGCTGGTTATTTTTGCAGGAGTTCTTCTTCTGGTTCCTCTGACGCCAGTTCTTAAGAATCCTGTTCTGACACCTGCTTTTGATACGGTTGTTCCGGCTCTTTTTGGAGCGCTGGGGCTGAAATATTTTCGAAAGAGCATGAAAATCGCAGCAATTCCCCTGCTTTCTATGACGCTTCTCTGTGTGTTTGTTCCAGCGGCAATTTCTCAGACAAGCATTCTTTTGATTCCGGCAGGAGGAATGGCGCTGTTGATCGGATATCTTCTATGGAAAAAAGATAAACTTTAACAGATAATTGGAGGTGTGGTTATGGGTGAAAATAAAAACGGAGTGTTAAACCAAAGGGAAATGCTGTATGGGGAGCGTTTGGGAAAAATGATCCGCTGTGAGACAATATCCAGCAGTTTCCATCAGGATTTAAGTAAATTTTATAAGTTCCATGAGATTTTGGAAGAGCTTTTTCCAAATATCCATAAAACATGTGAAAAACATGAATTTAATGGAAGTCTTCTTTTTAAATGGAGCGGAAAGGGCAATGGCAAACCGATTCTTTTTATGAGCCATCAGGATGTTGTAGAGGCAAACGGTCAGTGGGTTCATGATCCTTTTGGAGGCGAGATTGTTGACGGCGCTCTCTGGGGAAGAGGAACGGTAGATACAAAGGGAAGCCTTTTCTGTTTTCTTCAGGCTGTGGAAGAGCTGATAGAAAAAGGATATGTTCCAGAATGCGACGTATACCTTGCAAGCAGTTGCACAGAAGAAATCGGAGGAGAAGGAGCGCCTCTTACAGTAAAATGGCTTCAGGAACAGGGAGTACAGCTTCGTTTCCTGATGGATGAAGGAGGCATGATAAAGGAGGAACCCATGAAGGGGGTAAAAGGCCGCTTTGCTATGGTGGGCTGCCTGGAAAAAGGATATGGAGACATCCGTTTTACCGCAAGAGGAAACGGGGGACATGCCAGTGTCCCACAGAAACAGACACCTCTTACACGTCTTGCCGCATTTATGATGGATATTGAAAGGCATAATCCTTTCACTGCAAAAATGAATCCTACTGTAGCGGAAATGTTCCGCAGAATGGCGCCTTACACACAGGGAACACTTGGTACAGTAATGAAATATGAAAAACAGCTGGAGCCTCTTCTGGAAAGACTTCTCCCTAAAATAAATCCCCTGGGGGCAGCTATGATTTCCACTACCTTGAATTTCACCATGGCAAAAGGAGCGGACGGATTAAACGTAGTTCCGCAGGAGGCCTATGTTACAGGAAATATGCGTTTTATCCATCACCAGGGACCAAAAGAAAGTCTTGCTCTTGTATCAAAAATTGCAAAGAAATATGAAATTGAAACAGAACCGATTTTGATTCACGAGCCCTGTCCTGTAGTCGACTATAAAGGAAAGTCTTTCCGGTTAGTAGAGCATGTAATGAAAAAAATGTTCCCCGGCGTGATAGTGGCCCCTTATGCTATGACAGGAGGAACAGACGCCAAATTCTATACGCCTGTCTGTAGAAACAGCATTCGTTTTGCACCGCTTGAAATTAATGAACAGCAGTACCAGAGCATCCATGGCGTCAATGAAAATATTAATATCAACACACTTCCTAAGGCGGTTGATTTTTATAAACAGATTGTACGCCATATGGAAGGCTGGAAAGAATAACCTACATGAGATAAGTTTTTTTAGTAAAATGGAGAGATGATTATGACAAGTAAAACAATCAGCGGACAGCGTCAGATGGATTTTGTATCAAAATTCAATTTTATCCGAGAGGCGGGAACCCCTGCTGAGGCAAGGGCTGCAGAACTGATCCGAGAAGAGCTTTCTTCTTTTGGAGTGGAAAGCCGTCTGGAGGAATTTCCTTTTTATACATGGGAGATCAAAAAAGTATGCTTTGCCGTTACAGAGCCTTATTATAAAGAGTACCGGGCAGAAGGCTACATAAGATGCGGAAACACACCGGAAGAAGGTATTGAGGCAGAGTTTCTTTATGCAGAAAACGGGGATGATATCAGTCTTTCCCATGCAAAAGGAAAAATTGTTATGGTAAATGAGATTGTCCGTAAGGATATGTATCTGAAGCTGATGAAAGCAGGGGCGGCAGGCTTTGTAAGTATCAGCGGTACTCCTGTAGAGGAAGGCGAGGATCTGATTCCCAGGGCAGCAGGAATTCCCCAGAAACTTTTTGACTCTCTGAACGAAAGCGAACTGATCCAGGGAGTGGGAATCCATTATAAAGACGCAGTGGAGATCGTGACTAAAGGAGCTTCCAGAGCACGTCTTACCCTGATTCAGGAGGAAGCAGAGAAAAAATCAGCAAACGTAATTGCAAGGATTCCGGGAGAAGAGCATTCAGAGGAGATTCTGACTTTGACTGCTCATTATGACTCTGTTCCTCAGGGACCGGGAGCTTATGATAATATGGCAGGGGCTGCGATCATTATGGAGATCTGTCGTTATTTTAAGGAACATACACCGGGAAGAACCCTGGAATTTATCTGGTTTGGAGCTGAGGAAAAGGGTCTTCTTGGAAGCAGGAATTATGTCCAGGTTCATGAAGGGGAATTAAAAAAACATCGTTTTAATATGAATGTAGACCTTGCAGGACAGCTTGTAGGCGGCAATGTGATCGGCGTAACAGGAGATTCTTCAATCTGTTCCATGATCACATACCTGGCCAGAGAAACAGGCATTGGAATGACTACAAAAAACCAGATCTGGGGAAGCGACTCCAATACTTTTGCATGGAAGGGGATTCCTGCTATGACATTAAATCGGGACGGTTTTGGCATGCACACCCATTATGATACCATAGATCTTCTTTCTGCCTGGTCCTTAGAGCGCAGCGCAGCTCTTCTCTGCCATATTGCAGAAAGTCTTTCTCATATTGACAGTATGCCTTTTGTCCAGGAAATCCCGGAGGAGTTTAAGAAACAGCTGGATGAATATTTTGGAATGTAAAATTTAATACAAAGGAGATGTTTTACAATGACAGTACAAAAACGCCTCAGCGCGCTTCGCGAATTAATGAAAAAAAGAGGAGTGGACGCTTATCTGGTTCCCACAGACGATTTTCACGCTTCTGAATATGTAGGGGATTATTTTAAATGCAGAAAATATATTACAGGCTTTACAGGGTCTGCCGGAACTGCAGTGATCACAGAAGATATGGCTGGACTTTGGACAGACGGACGCTATTTTATCCAGGCGGCGCAGCAGCTTGAAGGAACTTCAGTTACTCTGTTTAAAATGGGTGAGCCGGGTGTACCTACTGTACATGAGTTTTTAAAGGATAAGCTGACAGAAGGAATGTGCCTGGGCTTTGACGGAAGAACAGTAAGCGCTGCAGAAGCAGACCAGCTGAAAACACTGCTTTCAGATAAAAATATCCGTTTTTCTGTAGAAGAGGATCTGATCGGAGAAATATGGACAGACCGTCCGGAACTGTCCTGCGAACCGGTCATGGAGCTGGATGTAAAGTGGACAGGAGAATCCAGAGCAGATAAATGCAGAAGGATCCGTCATAAAATGGAAGAAAAACAAGCGGATGTTTTTGTCCTTACCTCATTGGATGATATTGCATGGCTTTTGAATATCAGAGGAAATGACATTCACTGCTGCCCGGTAGTTCTTTCTTACCTTGTTATGACAAAAGAAGAAATTCTTCTTTTTACCAATGAAAATGCCTTTTCAAAAGAAATCCAGGAAAATCTGCATAGTGACGGTGTGATCTTGAAACCTTATGATGACGTTTATTCCTATGCAAAAACAATTACTTCTGAAAAAACAGTGATTCTTTCCAGAAAATGTGCAAACAGCCGTCTGGTAAACAGTATTCCTTCTGAGGTTTCTATTCTGGATGAAGAAAACCTGACCCTTCTTCCAAAGGCTGTCAAAAATGAAACAGAAGTAGAAAATGAACGAACCGCTCATATTAAGGACGGTGTTGCAGTCACAAAATTTATGTACTGGTTAAAACAGAATGTGGGCAAAATAAAGATCACAGAGCTTAGCGCTGCCGATTATCTTTTTGATCTTCGCAAACAGCAGGAGAATTTCCTTGGCAACAGCTTTGATCCTATTGTTTCCTATGGAGGCCACGCCGCAATCTGTCATTACAGTCCGTCACCGGAAACAGATATTCCTCTGGAGCCAAAGGGACTGGCTCTTTGCGATACCGGCGGACATTATCTGGAAGGCACTACAGATATTACCCGTACCATTGCCCTTGGAGAGCTTACGGAAAAGGAAAAGAAATATTTTACCATTGTGCTTAAGGGACATTTGAATTTAAGTGATGCAAAGTTCCGCTATGGATGCTGCGGACAGAACCTGGATTACATTGCCAGAGAACCCCTTTGGAGACTGGGAGAAGATTATAATCATGGAACCGGCCATGGAGTAGGATATCTTTTGAATGTTCATGAAGGTCCAAACAGCTTCCGCTGGAAATCATCTTCTGCAGTTTTAGAGGAAGGAATGATCACTTCCAATGAACCGGGATATTATGTTGAGAATGAGTTCGGGATCCGCCACGAAAATCTGATCGTATGTAAAAAAGCAGAAGAAACCGCTTTTGGACAGTTTATGTGCTTCGAAAATCTTACCATGGTTCCCTTTGATCTGGATGCTGTAGAGCCTGCGCTTCTTACAGACCATGAGAAAGAACTGCTTAATGCTTATCATAGAGACGTATATGAAAAAATTTCTCCTTATCTGAATGAAGAAGAGAAGGAGTGGCTGAAAGAAAGCACACGGGCAATCTAACTGCCTGGATAATGCCTGACAGAATGTAAAAAAGGACAGAACGAAAAAAGTTCTGTCCTTTTGTCTTGTATTCATTATTCATAAAAATGACGGCCATATTTGCGAAGCTCATCTGTGATAATTTGTTTACTTCGCATATTAAATGTAGTGGGAGACGCAAAGAAACCTCCGCCTTTTCCCATAAGATCTACTTTTTCGCGCGTATATGTACGTAATGCTTCCTCTTCCACATCCTTACGGTCAGTGATCGGATCGTCCATGGCGCCGTTGATCACAAGCCTGTCTCCGTATTCCTTTTTGATGGAGGCCAGATCATTTACAGATTGGGCCGGGTTCCACATATCTACTCCGGCTTCGATCATATATGGAATATAGGCTTCGATTTTGCCGTCGGAATGCATATTAAAGTATGCCCCACCTTCATGAGCTGCTTTTACGATTTTTTTGAGGTTGGGGGCAATCAGACGCTTAAAAATCTCCGGCGGGATAAATCCGTTTTTATTGAAGCCCCAGTCATCATGATAACAGATCATTTCAACTGGAAAATGGCTGGTCATTTTGCGTATAACGGCAATTTTATGTTCTGTGAGAGCGTCAAAAAATTCTGCAACCTCATCTTCATCAATGATCAGCGCTTCTAATGCGTTTTGCATTCCCATAAGTGAATGAAGACGTTCAAACAGACCTACCTGGAACCACCAGTCGGACATACGATTTTTGTCATAATATGGTTCCAGACCTTTTGCACATTCTTTCCAGTCAAGAGCGTTCAGATCAGGAAATACAATTTTTTCCTGCCATCCTTCTATGGAATCCAGCATTTCATCACCAGGCTTTACAATGGTGGCGCCAATTCCGGGTTCAAAAGTCCACTGGCATCCAAACCAGTCGGGACCGGTCTTGTTGTCATAGGATCGCTCGCAGATAATATCAGGAGTGATGGGATAGGTATCCCCTGACATAGGAAGATATTTGGGGATTTTATGTTCCAGAAGAAGCTTCATGTTCTCCCGGGGAGAGCAGGGCAGATCAGGAGCATAAGGTTTCGTGCCTAAAGGTGCGTTTGCAATGGCCTTGCCAACCTCCGGGCTTACGGTTGCGGAAACCATATCAACCATCAGAGGAAGCATTCCATTATATATGCGTGTTCCCATAATATTTCGCCTCTTTCTTTTTTATAGTAATAATATGATACAATAAAATAGCAAAAATGCAAATAAATGATATATAATTAACGATAAACAATATATAAATTCAGACAATATTAGTTAAAATAAAATTTAAAGATACTTTTCTGAAAAGAGAAAAATTATTCCTTTGTTGAAACTTGCGGTTTTACGTGATAGAATGAGGACTGATCAAAAATATACTGCCCACAACTATTTTACATAGTCTGTGGGATTTAAGAATATGAGGTAAGAAACGCTTGAATACAAATACGAATCACAATACGGCTTCTGTTGACATAAAAAAGCTAAGTCCGATGATGCAGGAGTATGTAAAAACAAAAGAACAATATAGGGACTGTATTCTTTTTTACCGTCTTGGCGATTTTTATGAAATGTTTTTTGAGGACGCTTTGACAGTAACAAAGGAGCTGGAGCTGACACTGACAGGAAAGGATTGCGGACTTGAGGAGCGGGCCCCCATGTGCGGGGTCCCCTTTCATGCTGCTGAAACATATATCAACCGCCTGATTGAAAGAGGCTATAAAGTTGCTATCTGTGAACAGGTAGAGGATCCCAAAAAAGCAAAAGGTCTGGTAAAACGAGAAGTCATTCGCGTGGTAACTCCAGGTACAACTCTGGATGCAGCATCTCTTGATGAATCCAAAAACAATTATCTGATGTCCATTGTTTCTATGGAAGATCATTTTGGCTGCGCCATTGCAGATATTACAACAGGCGATTGTTTCTTGACAGAAATTGACAAACCTGCCAAGCTGCTGGATGAGATCAATAAATTTCTTCCTGCAGAGATTATCTGCAACGACGCTTTTTTTATGAGCGGAATTGATGCGGATGACCTGAAAAACCGTTTGGGGATCTGTGTTTTCCCTCTGGAGGCCTGGTATTTTGACGATGCTCTCTGCAGACGTACCCTGAAGGAACACTTCCATGTAAATACGCTGGAAGCACTGGGAATCCAGGATTATGACAGCGGTGTCATCGCATCAGGGGCGCTGTTCCTCTATCTTAAGGAAACACAAAAATCAGCTCTTTCCCATATGGCGGGAATCCGCCCCTACACAGCAGAAAAATATATGCTGATCGACAGCTCCAGCCGCAGAAACCTGGAACTGGTAGAAACTCTCCGGGAAAAAAATAAAAGAGGTTCTCTTCTTTGGGTGCTGGACAAAACAAAAACAGCTATGGGAGCCCGTACTCTCCGGTCTTATGTGGAGCAGCCTCTGATCAACGGAGAGGAGATCAATCAAAGACTGGAGGCTTTGGAAGAACTGAATCAAAACCCCATGCTTCGGGACGAGATCCGGGAATATCTGAACCCAATTTATGACCTGGAGCGTCTGATCTCCCGAATCAGTTACCAGTCTGCCAATCCCCGGGATCTGGTGGCTTTTTCCTCATCCCTTGAAATGCTTCCCCATATCCGACAGATCCTTAAGGAATTTAAAAGCCCTCTTCTTGTATCTGTCTGTGAAGATATGGATCCTCTTAAGGATCTTGCCGATCTTATTAAACGTGCCATTGTGGAGGAACCGCCTCTGGCGCAAAAAGACGGCGGCATTATCCGGGAAGGCTATCATCCTGACGTAGACAAATACCGCCGTTCCCGCACAGACGGAAAGAAATGGCTTGCAGAGCTGGAAGCAAGAGAAAAAGAACGTACCGGGATTAAAAGCCTGAAGATCAAGTACAATCGTGTATTTGGTTATTCTCTTGAGGTAACAAATACCTTTAAAGAACTGGTTCCAGAAAATTATATCCGCAAACAGACTCTTACAAATGCGGAGCGTTATATCACTCAGGAGCTAAAAGATCTTGAGGATCTGATCCTGGGAGCAGAAGACAGACTGTATGCTTTGGAATATGAACTTTTCTGCCAGGTAAGAGATAAGGTGGGCGCCGAGGTGGTGCGTATTCAGAAAACCGCCAAGGCTGTTGCGGCTCTGGACGTGTTTGCCTCCCTTGCCCTGGTTGCGCAGAGAAATAATTATGTTCGGCCAAAAATAAACGAAAGCGGTATTTTGGATATCAAAAACGGCAGACATCCGGTTGTGGAACAGATGATCGAAAACGATATGTTCATAGCCAACGATACCTATCTTGATAACCATAAGAAAAGGATCTCTGTTATTACCGGACCAAATATGGCGGGTAAATCCACCTATATGCGCCAGACGGCTTTGATCGTTCTGATGGCTCAGATCGGAAGTTTTGTTCCGGCAGAAAAGGCAAATATCGGAATCGTGGACAGGATCTTTACAAGAGTAGGAGCCTCCGACGATCTTGCCAGCGGTCAGAGTACCTTTATGGTAGAAATGACAGAAGTTGCCAATATTTTAAGAAACGCTACTTCAAAAAGTCTTCTGATCCTGGATGAGATCGGAAGAGGTACCAGTACCTTTGACGGACTTGCCATTGCCTGGGCTGTGATCGAGCATATCAGCGATACCAGACTTTGCGGAGCCAAAACCTTGTTTGCCACTCATTATCATGAGCTTACTGAGCTGGAAGGAAAAATTCCGGGAGTGAACAATTACTGCATTGCTGTAAAAGAAAAGGGAGACGATATTGTTTTTCTTCGTAAAATCGTCAAAGGCGGCGCAGACAAAAGCTACGGAATCCAGGTTGCCAAGCTGGCAGGAGTTCCGGAATCTGTGATCCAGAGGGCAAAAGAACTGGTAGAAGAATTAAGCGACGCGGATATTACGGCAGCAGTAAGAGATCTTACTGCTCCGAAAAAGAAGCAGAAGATCGTATACGATCAGGTGGATATGGCTCAGATGTCTCTCTTTGATACAGTCCAGGACAATGATATTGTAGAGGAAATAAGGAATTTGGACCTTTCCAACCTTACTCCAATGGAGGCAATGAATATTCTTTTTAATCTGCAGAATAAGATCAGCAACCGCTGGTAACAGCAACATAACTTGCACAGAAAAAGTGGAGGTTTCTATTGAGAAAAATAGCAGTTTTAGACCAGAATACCATAGATAAAATTGCTGCAGGAGAGGTGGTGGAACGCCCCTCCTCTGTAGTAAAGGAGCTTGTAGAAAACGCCATAGACGCCGGAGCTACTGCCGTTACTGTAGAGATCACAGACGGTGGAAAAAAGCTGATCCGTATTACAGACAATGGAGGGGGGATTGAACCGGAGCAGATTCCCCTTGCTTTTCTGCGCCATGCAACAAGCAAAATTGAAAAAGTAGAGGATCTGGAGCAGATCGCCTCTCTTGGCTTTCGCGGAGAAGCTCTTTCCAGTATCGCAGCCGTATCTCAGGTAGAGCTGATTACAAAAACACCCTCTGCAGTCAGCGGATCCAGATATGTGATCGAAGGAGGAGTGGAAAAAACACTGGAGGAGCTTGGCGCGCCGGAAGGCACTACTTTTCTTGTAAGAAATCTTTTTTATAATACTCCGGCAAGAAGTAAATTCCTGAAATCAGATACCACAGAGGCAAACTATATCCATACACTGATGGAACAGCTTGCTCTTTCCCACCCGGAGATCTCTTTTAAATATATCCAGAACAGACAGGTAAAGCTGCATAGTTCTGGAAATTATAATGTGAAGGACGTTATCTATAGTGTTTATGGAAAAGATATCACAAAGGCTCTTTTGGAAGCGTCCTATGAAAACGATTTTATGAAGATTACAGGATTTGTGGGAAAACCGGAAATAGCCAGAGGAAACAGAAGTTTTGAAAATTATTATATTAACGGACGCTATGTAAAAAATAATATTATCACAAAAGCCATTGAAAACGCATATAGGGGATTTTTGATGCAGCATAAATTTCCTTTTGTTTCCCTTCAGATGGAAATGGAGGGAAACGATCTGGACGTTAATGTTCATCCGGCAAAAAGAGAAGTGCGTTTTGCCAGAGAACAGGAAGTCTATGAGGCTGTTTACGATACTGTTCGCCGGGCATTGGCGAATCGAGAGATGATCCCAAGAGTAACCATTGGAAAGCCGGAGCCGGAAACAAAAGAAGAGCCTGTAAAACCCTCTGCTGTGCCAGAGCCTTTTGAAGAAAAAAGGCGGGAGAAGACTGTGATCCAGGAAGAAAAAGCAGTCTATGAACCTGCGGAAAAAAAGGTATTTTCTCCATCAGAAGAAGATCTATTTCAGGGGACCCTTCGCCAGAAACAAAAAGACGACGAAGAAGTTCTGAAAAAAATAGCGGCAGAGCCAGAAATACCGTTATATGTACATCCACAGAACAGGGAAAAGCCAAAGTTCACAGAAGAACAGACGAAACAGAAAGAGGAGCCTGTGCAGAAGCCTCAGGAGAAAACGTTGCCTGGGACAGAGGAGAAGCAGCTGGAGCTTTTTGAAGAGAATCTGCTTTCCCCAGAATCAAGAAAACAGATCCTCTTGATCGGACAGGTCTTTGATACCTACTGGCTGGCTCAATTTGGTGATGAATTTTTTATTATTGACCAACATGCGGCTCATGAAAAAGTTTATTATGAACGCTTTGTCAAAAAATTCCGTGAAAATACTGTGGAATCTCAGTTTTTAAATCCTCCGCTGATCGTTACGCTGAAATCACAGGAAGAGGCTCTTTTGAATGCTAACAGGGATTATTTCCACCAGTTTGGATTTGAAATCGAACATTTTGGAGGGAAGGAATACTGCATCAGCGCAGTTCCTTCTAATTTGTACGGACTTCAGGAGGAAGAGCTTTTTCTTGAAATGCTGGATCATCTGGCAGGAGAAGGAGATAGAGACGCTCTTGACATTTTTGCTTCCAGGCTGGCCACTATGGCATGTAAGGCAGCCGTTAAGGGAAACCATTCCATGTCAAAAGAGGAAGCGGAAAAACTGATCGACGAGCTTCTTACTTTGGATAATCCTTATCACTGCCCTCATGGAAGGCCTACCATTATTTCTATGACAAAAACAGAACTGGAAAAGAAATTTAAGCGAATTGTTTAGGAGGCTATATGAAAAAGCCATTGATCGTACTTACCGGTCCTACTGCAGTGGGAAAAACAAGCCTGTCTATTGCTCTTGCAAAAGCAGTAAACGGAGAGATCATTTCCGCAGACTCTATGCAGGTTTACAAAAAAATGGATATCGGATCTGCAAAAATACGCCCGGAAGAAATGAATGGAGTTAAGCATTATCTAGTAGACGTACTGGATCCGAAAGAAGAATTTCATATTGTGAAGTTTCAGCAGATGGCCAAAGAAGCCATGGAGGAAATTTATGCAAAAGGTAAAATTCCGATCCTTGTAGGGGGAACAGGCTTTTATATCCAGGCAGTTACAAAGGATATTGATTTTACTGAGGCAGAACAGGAAAATGAATACAGGAAAGAACTGGAAGTTCTTGCAAAAGAAAAAGGCGGAGAGTATCTTCATGAGATGCTGAAAGAGGTGGATCCTAAAAGTGCAGAAGCGATCCACTCTCATAATGTGAAGCGTGTCATACGTGCGCTGGAATTTTATCATCAGAACCAAACGCCTATTTCTGCTCATAATGAAGAGCAGAAAAAGAACGAAAGTCCTTATCGTCTTGCCTACTTTGTGCTGAACATGTCCAGGGAGCTTTTATATAAGAGGATTGATCTTAGAGTGGATCAGATGCTTGAGGAAGGCCTTCTGGAAGAGGTAAAAGACCTTCAGAAGGAAGGCTGCTGCCGTGGGATGGTTTCTATGCAGGGACTTGGATATAAAGAAATCCTGGACTACCTGGAGGGAAAATATTCTCTGGAAGAGGCGGTGAGGATCCTGAAAAGAGATACAAGACATTTTGCCAAAAGGCAGCTTACCTGGTTTCGAAGAGAGCAGGAGGTAACCTGGGTAGATAAAGAAAAATTTGATTATGAGGAAAACCAGATACTTGCGTTTATGCTTGCTGTCTGTAAAGAAAAAGGCCTGATCTTGTAAAGGAATAACATTATATTACAATAAAAGAGGTAAATTATGAAACAGATTTATGAACAACTTGGAATTTCTAAAGAGGTTTATGATTTCGGCGCAAAAATCGAATCTTCTCTGAAAGATCGCTTTGAAGAATTTGATAAAACAGCAGAATATAACCAGATGAAGGTTCTTCTTGCTATGCAGAAAAACAAGGTAAGCTCCGAATGCTTTAACTCCAGTTCCGGTTATGGCTATGATGATTTTGGCCGTGATACACTGGAAAAGGTTTATGCAGATACCTTCCATACAGAGGCATGTCTGGTGCGTCCTCAGATTGCATGTGGAACACACGCCCTTGCCATTGCCCTTTTTGGAAATCTCCGTCCCGGGGATGAACTGCTTGCTCCTGCAGGAAAGCCATACGACACCCTTGAGGAAGTGATCGGCATCCGTCCCTCCAGAGGATCTCTTGCCGAGTACGGCGTCACATACCGTCAGGTGGATCTGAAAGAAGACGGAACTTTTGACTATGATAAAATCCGGGAAGCGATCAATGAAAAAACCCGTCTGGTTGAAATCCAGCGCTCCAAGGGATATCAGACCCGTCCTTCTTTTTCTGTACAGCAGATAGGAGAACTGATCGCATTTGTAAAAAGCATTAAGCCGGATGTGATCTGTATGGTAGATAACTGTTACGGCGAGTTTGTAGATACAGTAGAGCCAAGTGACGTGGGCGCTGATATGATCGTTGGTTCTCTGATCAAGAATCCAGGCGGCGGACTTGCGCCCATTGGCGGATATATTGCAGGAACAAAAGAATGCGTGGAAAATTCAGCCACTCGAATGACCTGCCCAGGTCTTGGAATGGAAGTTGGTGCCACACTTGGGGTAAATCGTTCTTTTTATCAGGGATTCTTCCTTGCTCCTATGGTGACAAAGGGAGCTTTAAAGGGAGCTGTTTTTGCTGCGAATATTTATGAACAGCTTGGTTTTCCGGTGATTCCCAATGGCCAGGAACCACGTCAGGATATTATCCAGGCAGTAACTCTTCAATCACCGGAACGTGTAGTTGCTTTTTGCAAAGGTATTCAGGCTGCAGCTCCTGTTGATTCCTACGTGGATCCGGAACCCTGGGATATGCCGGGATATGACAGTGAGGTAATTATGGCAGCAGGCGCTTTTGTGCAGGGATCTTCTATTGAGCTTTCTGCAGACGGACCTATGAAACCGCCTTACGCTGTTTATTTCCAGGGGGGACTTACCTGGGAACATGCAAAGCTTGGCGTTTTGATGTCTGTACAGAAGCTTCTTGACAAAGGCCTTATCTGCCTTCCCTGATCCTTACAATAGGAGATCTGATATGGAAACAAAATCCAGAAAAAAGAAAAAAGCCATAGACCCCTCCCATTCCCTGATCGTTGTAGGCGGAGGGGCGGCAGGACTTATGGCAGCCATCCAGGGGGCAGAAGCCGGAGCATCAGTCACCCTTTTGGAACATAATGAAAAAACAGGCCGTAAAATCTGTGTAACAGGAAACGGAAGATGCAATCTTACAAATCTCTGTGTGAATAAGGACTCCTACAGAGGAAATCATCCTGAGTTTGCAGCAGAGATTCTTGACCAGTTTCCGGTAAAAAAAACGCTTGCTTTTTTTGAAAGCATTGGTATTCTGACAACAGAAAAAAAAGGCTGGCTTTATCCCAGAAGCGCCCAGGCAAAATGTGTGCCTGCTCTTCTGGAACGAAAAGCCAGAAGTCTGAAAGTAAAAATAAAAACAAATGAGCATGTAAAGGCCGTATTTCGAAAAGAAGATCTGTGGCAGGTACAGACAGAAAGCTGGACGTACTCCTGCGGCGCTGTAATCCTTGCCAATGGTTCCATGGCGTCTTCTGTAGACGGCTCAGACGGAAGCGGCTATAAGATTGCAGAGTCTTTGGGGCATCGCATCATCAAACCGCTTCCTGCTCTTCTTGGCCTGAAATGCCGGGACAGAGGATTTGCCGCCTGGTCTGGAATCCGTACAGAGGGAGAGGTTTCTCTCATGATCGACGATCTTCTTTTTAAAAAGGAACGGGGAGAGATCCAGCTTACAGAGTACGGTGTGTCAGGTATTCCGGTTTTCCAGCTTAGCCGATATGCCCTGCGGGCTTTAGAAGAAAAGAAGCAGGTATCTCTTTCCCTTAATTTTTTTCCTGAATATACCAGAGAAGAACTTTGCCTTCTTATGAACAGAAGAAAAGAATTATGCCCCTGGGAAAAAGAGGCAGAGCTTTGGGAAGGACTGCTGCCGGATAAGCTCGTAAAGGTGCTGATGAAGCAGAAAGATCCCTTAGGGGCAGCAGTTGATTTTGAACTTGAGGTAACAGGAAGCACAGGTCTTTCCCAGGCTCAGGTCTGCTCCGGCGGCATTGATACTACGGAAGTAGATCCCCATACTATGGAGTCCCGACTTCATAAGGGATTATATTTTGCCGGAGAGCTTCTTGATATTGACGGAGCATGCGGAGGATATAATCTTCAATGGGCATGGTCCAGCGGCGCCGTGGCCGGAATCCACGGGGCAAAGGAGATTTTATGATAAGGATCAGCCAGCTGAAACTTCCCATTTCCCATGGGGAAGCAGAATTGAGAAAAAAAATAGCAAAAAGTCTTCGGTGCAGGGATCAGGATTTTTCTTATGAAATCCTTCGTCAGTCTTTAGATGCCCGCCATAAAGAAGACAAGAAATTTGTTTACACCGTTGACGTAACCTGCCGTGATGAGAAGAAAATCCTGAAAAAAGTTCACGATAAAAATATTATGTCAACTAACAAAAAAGAATATGTTTTTCCAGAGCCGGGAATGGAACCTTTGTCTCTTTCGCCTGTCATAGTAGGAAGCGGACCGGCAGGCCTTTTCTGCGCCTGGTATCTTGCAAAAGCCGGATATCGTCCTGTTGTGCTGGAACGTGGAGAAGAGGCGGAAAAGAGGCAGGAAACAGTAAACCGTTTTTGGAAAGATGGAGTTCTTGACCCAGAATCAAATGTACAGTTTGGAGAAGGCGGAGCAGGAACCTTTTCCGACGGGAAGCTGAATACCCTGGTTAAGGATTCCTTTGGAAGAAACAGAGAGGTATTGAAGCGGTTTGTAGACGCAGGCGCATCTCCAGACATTTTGTATGAGCAGAAACCTCATCTGGGCACAGACGTTCTTGTTCATATTGTACAGACTATGCGCCGTCAGATCGAAGAGATGGGAGGAAGCTTCCGTTTTCGTTCTAAGGTGACAGATCTTATTGTTAAAAACGGCTGTCTGGAGGCGGTAGAGATCAATGGAGAAGAAAGACTTCCTGCCAGCATCTGCGTTCTGGCTCTTGGTCACAGCGCAAGAGATACCTTCCTGATGCTGAAAAAACGTGGGATTGATATGGAAGCAAAGGCCTTTGCCGTTGGCCTTCGTATGGAGCATCCACAAGAAATGATAAATCAGGATCTTTATGGTGAAAAAGAGAACAAAATTCTTGGGGCAGCCAGCTATAAGGTGACTCATACCTGTCAGAACAAAAGAGGCGTATATTCTTTCTGTATGTGCCCTGGAGGGTATGTGGTAAACGCTTCTTCTGAAGAAGGCCATCTGGCGGTAAACGGTATGAGCTATCAGGCAAGAGACAGCAAAAATGCCAACAGCGCTTTGATCGTTACAGTGACACCGGAAGATTTTCCAGAGGAAGGTCCGCTGGGCGGAATTGCTTTTCAGCGGGATCTGGAAAAGAAAGCCTGGGAACTTGGAAAGGGAAAGGTTCCGGTGCAGCTTTTTGGAGATTACTGCCGCCGTAGGTCCAGTGTTTCTCTTGGAATGGTTGAGCCCTGTATCAAGGGCGAGTATATTCTTTGTAATCTCCGCTCCATCCTTCCAAAGGAAATCGGCGATTCTATAGAAGAAGGCGTATATGCCTTTGGGAAAAAGCTTCATGGCTTTGACAGAGAAGACGCGCTTTTAAGCGGCATTGAAAGCCGTACGTCTTCCCCGGTACGGTTGCTTCGGAGCAAAGAGGGCGTGTCAAATATCCAGGGTGTTTACCCCTGTGGAGAAGGAGCCGGATATGCAGGGGGCATCACGTCTGCAGCTATGGACGGCATCAAAACGGCAGAGTGGATCGTTTCCAAATATAGGATGAATTTATAAAAAAACAATGGAGAGAGTATACATCTCTCTCTTTTTATGTTAAAATTAAGTTTGATTCTTTCCCGGCTAAAAAACAGAGAACACCAGGAAAGTATATGAAACAGACAATGAAAGACCTGCCAAGTCAGGAACGCCCATACGAAAAATGTATCCGTAAAGGAGAGGCTGCCCTAAGCGACAGCGAACTTCTTTCTGTGATCCTGCGCTGCGGAACAAAAGGAAGAAGCTCCCTTGCTCTTGCAAACGAGATACTGAACTGTATGCAGGAATCTTCTTATCCGGGACTGCCTGGGATTTTGCACAGTTCTCTTGCCGACCTGGAAAAAATCCATGGGATCGGAACTGTGAAGGCTGTACAGTTAAAGTGTATTGGAGAGCTTTCTAAAAGGATCTCAGCCGCGTCAGCCAGGCCGCTGCTTAGTTTTCATCATCCAGACTCCATTGCTGATTATTATATGGAACAGCTTCGCCACGAAGAGCAGGAGCTGATGATCTGTATGATGCTTGACAACAGAAACCATCTTTTAACGGAACGGGTGATTTCCCGGGGTACGGTAAACTCTACTCTTGTTACGCCAAGGGAAATATATATGGAAGCGGTCCGATGTCACGCAGTAGGATTGATTCTTGTGCATAACCATCCGGGAGGCGATCCGACTCCAAGCCGCTGTGATATTCAGGTGACAGACAGGATCAGGGAAGCGGGAGAGATCATAGGGATTCCTCTTCTGGACCATATTATAATCGGAGATCACAGTTACCGAAGTTTCCGGGAAGAAGGGCTTATACACTAAAAATCTTTGGCGGGCGCTTAAAAACGCGGGAGCGTTCTTGAACTATGTTACGATAGGATAGGATTTATGCTTATTAAAAAAACATATGGGATCGACCTGGGAAGCAGCACCATCAAGGTCTATTCCTATCTGAGGAATAAAAGCTACCTGGAAAAAAACATGATTGCCTCCAAGGGGAGGAAGATCATCGCCGTGGGCAATGAAGCATACGATATGTTTGAAAAAACACCAACGGATATCGTTGTAAATTCGCCGATGGCTTTTGGTATGATCGCTAATCTGGAGCTTCAGGAAATTGCGCTTTACAGTATGATGAAAAAGATCGATACCTTTTTAGGGGTTGGATCAGATATGTATTTTTCTGTACCCCTGGATATGACTGCTGTGGAAAAGCGGGCCTATTATCATGTTGCAAACGGACACTGGCTTCGTAAAAACCGTGTGTTCATGGTGGAAGCCCCTATTGCGGATGCTCTTTCCATGGGAGTGCGCATGGAGGATAATCCGGGCAGCATGGTTGTTAATATCGGCGCACAAAGCACGGAGTTTTCCATTATCACAGACGGAAAAATCATTATCTCAAAAAAAATCCCCATTGGCGGCCGTCAGATGAATGAAGCCATCTGTAGTGAGATCCGCAAACGGTATAATCTCCAGATCGGAACACGTACCGGAAAAAGACTGAAGCTTGCCATGGGGCGGCTCAATGACCAGCGTAAGGACGCCCGCAAAGTAGTAGGTATTGACAGTATTTCCGGTCTTCCAAGAGAGGAGATTATTTCTGGTTATGTAGTCAATGCGGGAATCATGAACTGCGTCAATGAAATTGCCGCAGAAATGAAGACCTTTCTTGAGAGAACACCTCCCCAGATCGCCTATCATATAGCAGGCGAGGGGATTTATCTTACCGGAGGAAGCACGCGGCTTCCATACATAGACAATTATCTGGCAAGCTATACCGGATTTTCCTTCCGGCTGTCCCAGCTCTATGAGACTTCTGCCATTAACGGACTGGAACGTATTATCAAAGACAGTTCTCTGGAAAAATGGGCGCAGCCTGTCAGACAGCGTAAATTATGATTTTTTAGGGGTATGATCTATGAAGAACCTGAAAAAGAAATTTCGATTTCGTATTAACCTGAAAAGTAAACATCTGCTGACCATTATGACTTTTTTCTGTGTCAGCGCCATTATTGCCACTCTTGCCTCAGGAATCACCTCCGCTCCTTTAAAGGATGCGGCCGGCATGATCGTGGTTCCTTTTGAAAAATCCATTGCTTCTATTGGAAACTGGCTGGGAGATGTTCGCGCCTCCTTTCAGGAAAAGGAAACCCTTATTGCCAAAAATGAGGAGTTGCAGAACACAGTAGACAGTCTTACAGAGCAGAACAATATCCTGATCCAGGATCAGGCAGAACTCAGCCGCCTGGAGGAGCTTTACAGCTTGGACGAAGAATATTCTGATTATCCCAAGGTGGCGGCAAGGATTATTTCCAAGGATCCTGGAAACTGGTATGATACTTTTATGATCAACCGGGGCAGCAACGACGGGATCCGTGTGGACAATAACGTGATCGCAGGCAAGGGTCTTGTAGGAATCGTTACAGAGGTAGGTCCTACCTGGGCTACTGTCCGGGCTATTATCGACGACAGCAGCAATGTCAGCGCTATGACAGTAAGTACGGACGATACCTGCGTTATTGAGGGCGACCTGGAGCTGATCGATGAAGGCAAGCTCCGCTTCAGCCAGCTTTATGACAGAGAGGACAAGGTTTCCGTAGGCGAGCGGATCGTGACCTCCAATATCAGTGAAAAGTATGTAGAGGGGCTGTTTATCGGATATGTCAGCGAGATCCAGCTGGATACCAACAATCTGACTAAAATAGGAACCATTGTTACTCCTGTTGATTTTCAGCATTTAAAAGATGTGTTTGTGATCACTGTAAATAAACAGGATTCTATTCAGGGAAAGGGGCAGACAGAAGCCTCTGAACCTGCAGAAGCAGGACAGGAGGAGACAGGCTCATGAAAAGTAAGATTGTTCTGTTTCTGACCATTATCACCTGCTTCCTTCTGCAGTCAACTGTGCTTCACAAAATTTCCATAGGTTCGATTACTCCGAACCTGCTTTTGATCCTTTGTGTTTCCATGGGGCTTATGCGCGGACGTAAAAGCGGTATGTGGACGGGCTTTTTTTCCGGCCTTCTGATCGATCTGTTTTTTGGATCTGTTATAGGCTTCTATGCCCTTGTTTATATGTATGCGGGCTTTCTCAGCGGTTATACTTACAGGATCTACTATGATGACGACCTGAAAGTTCCCATGCTTCTGACAGCGGCTATGGATCTTTTTTATAATCTTGCTGTCTATGGGCTTCAGTTCCTTCTTAGAGGGCGTCTGGGGCTTTTTACCTATCTGTACAGAATCATTATCCCGGAAATCGTTTATACGGTATTCCTTACAGTGATCGTGTATAAACTCTTTTATCTAATCAACCATCGGCTGATGGATCCAATCAGAAAAGAAAGTGAGTCAATTTGGGTACTAAAATAAAAAAACTGATCAAAAAAATTCAACTGAAACGAACGACAGTACTGATCCTTGTTTTTATTCTCCTTTCCTTTATTCTGATCCGGCAGACTTTTGAGCTGCAGATCATCCAGGGAGAAAATTACATCAGCGAGTTTGAAAACAGGATTACCAAGAACCGCGTACTGAAAAGTACCCGGGGAAATATTTATGATAGAAACGGAGAGCTTGTGGCTTCCAATGTTCTTTCTTATTCTCTGACTTTTGAGGATAACGGAACTTATGAAACCACCCGTCAGAAGAATCTGACTTTAAACGGAGTTGCATATCGTATCCTTAAGATACTTGCAGAAAACGGGGATACTCTTTCTGCCGACGATTTTCACATTGTTGTGGATGACAGCGGAAATTATTCTTATGACGTAGAGGAAGGATTTACCCTGAATCGTTTCCGGGCAGATATTTACGGCTATCCTCTGATTGATGACATGAGTAAGGAGGAAGCTTCTTCTACCGCAGCTCAAATGATGGACTATCTTACAGGAAGCAAGGGGTTTTCTGTGGTCTTGTATGGAGAAGATGCCTATAAGCCGGAGGAACTTAAGGCTTATGGTCTTCCAAAAGAGCTTACCAGCCAGGAAATTCTGGATATTGTTATTATGCGGTATAAACTGAATACAAACAGTTTCCAGAAATATATGGCAGCTACCATCGCCACTAATGTCAGTGAAAGTACGGTGGCGGCTGTAATGGAAAATCAAAGCCAGCTTCAGGGGATCAGCGTTTTGGAGGATTCTATCCGTCAGTATGTTGATGATGAAAGTATGGGTTCTGTTCTTGGATATACAGGAAAGGCTTCTTCTGAGGAATTAGAAAAACTGAAAAAACAGAATCCTGATTATTCTAATGGCGCCATTGTAGGAAAATCCGGTATCGAGCAGTATATGGAACTTGAGCTGCAGGGAAGAGACGGACAGGAAACGGTTACTGTAGATAACCTGGGTAAGGTTTTGAAGATTGATGAAGATACGGTTGTTCCTCCTGTTGCCGGAAACGACGTATACCTTAGTCTGGATGCGGACTGGCAGAGAGCCATCTACCAGATTCTGAAACAGAGGGTGGCGGGTGTACTTCTTACACGTATTGAAAATACCAAATCTTTTGATTTTGAAGCTGTAAAAGATGCCAGTCAGATCAATGTTCCTATTTATGATGTATATAATGCATTAGTTGCCAACAGCGTGATCGATATTGAACGTTTCAGCAGCGAGGAGGCTTCCAAGACAGAAAAAAATTTATATGCCAGATTTCAACAAAAGCAGCAGGAAATTTTTGATACAATAACTAACAGGCTGACAACAGACGCGCCTCCGGCTTATAAGAATGAATCTGAAGAGGTACAGGAATATCTTTCTTATATCTGCGACACCATTCTCCGCGATACCCTTGGGGTCATTGATAAAGAAGCTGTTGATACCTCCGACGCCACTTATCAGGCATGGGCCATTGATGAAAGTATCAGTCTTAAAGATTATCTGAATTATGCGGCAAGTCAGAACTGGATCGATATTTCCGTAATCTCGCCGGAAGGGGAGTATTTGGATTCTGCGGAAATATATCAGGCTCTCACTTCCTACATTATCGATTATCTGAAGACAGATATAGGATTTTCCAAGCTTTTGTATAAATATCTTCTTATGAGTGACCGGATTTCAGGGCAGGAGCTGTGCCTTGTTCTCTATGAACAGGGAGTTCTTTCCAAGGAAGATTCTTCCTATGAGGGGCTTGCAGATGGTTCTATTACAGCCTATGATTTTATGCTGAATAAAATTGCCAATCTGGAGATCGAGCCGGCTCAGCTTGCTTTGAAACCCTGCTCCGCATCTGCGGTAGTGACTGACGTGAATACAGGAAAGGTGCTTGCCTGCGTATCCTATCCGGGGTATGATAACAACAGACTCAGCAACAACATGGATACAGAATATTACACCCGGCTGTCCCTGGATCTGTCAAGTCCTTTCTTTAACAAGGCTACTCAGCAGACTACGGCGCCAGGTTCTACCCTGAAGCTTTTGTCTGCTGTTACCGGAATGATGGAGAACGTCATAGAAGACGATACGTATATTGAGTGTACCGGTAAATTTGACCTGGTAGAACCTCCTATTAATTGCTGGAATAAAAGCGGGCATGGATCGCTGGAGATCACAGGAGCTATTGAGCAGTCCTGCAACTATTTCTTCAACATGATCGGATTCCAGGCCGGAAAAAATGAAAAGGATGAATTTTCAGAAAATCTCAGCCTTACCAAACTTCAGGAATACGCTTCTGAATTTGCTCTGGATAAAAATACCGGAATCGAGATATCAGAGGCTTCTCCCCATGTTTCAGACAGCAAGGCTGTTCCTTCCTATATCGGACAGGGAAATCACCTTTATACAACCAGTCAGCTTGTCCGTTATGCTACGGCTCTGGCAACATCAGGAACTGTTTATAATCTGTCCCTTCTGGATAAGGTTACGGATTCCCAGGGCCAGGTTCTGAAAACATATGATCCTGTGATCGTAAGAGAAATGGTAGATGTGCCTACCAGCGTATGGTCAGATATCCAGGAGGGAATGCGCCGGGTGGTACAGACCCATGATCAGTTTAATGGTCTTGGAGTGGCTCTTTCCGGTAAGACAGGTACGGCAGAGATTGATTATCGTCAGCCCAACCATGGTCTTTTTATCGGCTATGCGCCCTCTGACGCGCCTCAGTATGCTGTTGCCGTTCGTATTGCCAACGGATATTCTTCCGGTAATGCCTGTACCACAGCAAATGATATTATAGAATACATTTTTGACCTGGCAGAGGAGGAAGAAATCCTTACAGGTTATGCGTCCACTGACGTCAGCAATACGTCTAACGACTGATGCTGCAGGGTTAAGGAACCACAGACAAAACCAGAAGCATGGAACATATCTTTTAGGAGGAATCAGAAACATGGGTGAAGTCATTGTTATTACGTCCGGGAAGGGCGGCGTGGGAAAAACTACCACAGTTGCCAACATCGGCACAGGACTTGCTATGATGGGCAAAAAAGCAGTTGTTGTGGACACAGATATCGGCCTTCGCAATCTGGATGTGGTACTTGGACTGGAAAACAGGATCGTATATAATCTTGTGGACGTCATTAATGGGAGCTGCCGTCTGAAACAGGCTCTGATCAAAGACAGACGCCATCCAGAGCTTTTTCTTCTGCCTTCTGCACAGACAAAGGATAAATCTGCAGTTTCACCGGAACAGATGATCAAGCTTACAGATGAACTGAGAGAAGAATTTGATTATATTCTTCTTGACTGTCCTGCCGGGATCGAACAGGGCTTCAAAAACGCCATTGCAGGCGCGGACAAGGCTCTTGTAGTAACAACGCCGGAGGTTTCTGCTATACGGGACGCAGATCGGATCATTGGCCTTCTGGAGGCAAATAATCTCCGTGACATCCACTTGATCATCAACCGTCTCCGGCCGGATATGATCGCCCGGGGAGACATGATGTCTGTAGATGATGTGATTGAAATTCTTGCAGTAGATTTGATCGGCACTATTCTGGATGATGAACAGATCGTGGTTTCCACCAATCAGGGAGAACCTCTTTCTGGAAAGAAATCTCAGGCAGAAGAGGAGTACCGCAATATCTGCAGGCGTCTTCTTGGGGAAGAGATCCCTTTTATGGAAATCCGTCAGAAAAAGGGGATGTTCCGGCGTCTGAGCCAGATCTTTAAGAAATAATTTCAGAATCATCCAAATAAAGGAGGGACCTTTTTTGAAAACCATGATTAGAGGAAAAGGGCGTTCCGCAGGATATGCAAAGGATCGGATGAAGCTTCTTCTGGTATCGGAACGGATCGACTGCTCTCCACAAACGATGAAAATGCTGAAAAACGATATGATACATACAGTAAAGAAATATATCTCTATTGACGAGACGCAGGTACGTATCAGCATTGGCCAGGAACCGGCTGTGCTTCATGCGTATATTCCTGTAAGGTCAAAAAAGGAACAAAGGACAAAATGATTAAACAGTACAAGCTACGATTTTATAATTTCAGACTGCTGATCTTCCTGCTTGCCATCAGTTCTGCAGGAATTCTTCTTGTTGGAACGGCCAGAGAAGATCTGATGGTCAAGCAGTTTGCCGGCGTTGTGATGGGACTTGTGGTGATGGTAATCCTGTCCCTGATCGATTATTCCTGGATCTGTAACTTTCAGTGGATCATGTATGGGGCAAATATTATTCTTCTTTTGATCGTCCGTTTTTTCGGATCTTCTGCAAACGGCGCCGCAAGATGGATCAATCTGGGCTTTATGCAGTTTCAGCCTACTGAGCTGGCCAAGATCATCCTTCTTCTGTTTTTTGCAAGATTTTTTATGGATCATGAGGAAGACCTGAATACATTCCGTACTCTGGCTAAGTCTGCAGTCCTTCTTGCCGTGCCTCTGTTTTTGATCCTGGATCAGCCGGATCTAAAAAATACCATTATGATCACCTGCGTATTCTGCGTTCTGATATATATTGCAGGACTCAGCTATCGTGTTATTGGAGGGGCGCTGCTTCTTGCTGTTCCTTTGATGGTGATTTTTCTGATGATCGTGGTGCAGCCAGAGCAGAAGCTGATCAAGGATTATCAGAGAGACCGTATCATGGCGTTTCTTTATCCTGAAAATGAGGAGTATTCCGACGATACCCTTCAGCAGGATAACTCTAAAATGGCTATTGCCTCAGGAGAGCTTACAGGGAAAAAGCTTTCCGGCGATCAGGTTGCTTCTGTAAACGAGGGAAACTTTGTTGCCGAAAACCAGACGGACTTTATTTTTGCCGTAGCAGGGGAAGAATATGGATTTATCGGCTGTTCGGCTGTTATCATCCTGCTTCTTCTGATTGCGCTGGAATGTGTCAGAATGGGGCTTCGCGCAAAGGATCTCTGCGGTAAGATCATATGCTGCGGAATGGGCAGTATTGTGGCTTTTCAGAGTTTTTTGAATATTTCAGTAGCTACAGGCATCGGCCCAAATACAGGGACGCCCCTTCCCTTTGTAAGCTATGGTCTGACTTCCCTTGTCAGCCTTTTTATCGGTATGGGACTGGTCTTAAACGTAGGACTTCAAAGCACGATTTACAACAAAGAGATCAAAAAAACAATGGAAGATAAGAAAGAGGAGTATTTATGAGAAATTCACAGCCTGTTCAGAGAAAAAAAGGCAGTACCTCTGAAAGAAATGTCCGCGCTCAGGCAAGAGCCCGGAGAATCAGACAAAAGCGGAGAAAAAAACTGATCCGTACGGTTCTTTTGGCAGTTCTGGTTCTTGCTGCAGTTTCTGGAGCAGTGTTTCTTGGGTTTACTGTTAAAGAAATCATTTTTAAAGATCCGGTTCAGGCATACAGCGCTTCAAAAGAACTTTCCAGTACACAAAATAATAGTATTCAGGGAAAATCTTCTCTTTTTGCGTCAGATCTCTGCGTAGTAGGATCGGATACGTATCTGGACTCTGTAAGCCTTAATGAAGACCAGGAGGGAATGCTTCTTGATCTGAAAAACAAAGAAGTTCTTTATTCCAAGGGAGCATATACCAAGGTATATCCTGCCAGTATCACAAAGATCATGACAGCTCTTCTGGCGTTTAAATACGGCAATATGGAAGAGACTGTTACCATCACAAGAGAAAACATTACCCTGGAAGAAGGATCTCAGGTTATTGGATTTTTGGAGGGAGATTCTGTAACTATGGACGAGCTTGTTCATGGGCTTCTTGTTTACTCGGGCAATGACGCGGCGTCTGCTATCGCTACTCATATCGGCGGATCCACAGAAAGATTTGTAGAAATGATGAACAGCTATGCGGCGGAGCTTGGATGTACGGGAACCCATTTTACAAATCCTCACGGACTTCAGGACGAAAACCATTATACAACTCCATATGATATTTACCTGATGCTTAAGGAAGCACTTAATTATCCTGAATTTACAGAAATCACCCAGCTTGGAAATTATACGATCTCTTATAAAAGAAGCTGGGGAGAAGAGGTTCATACAGCCCTTATTGCAACAGACCATTATCTTACCGGAGAGGCAACCCCTCCTAAGGGCATCACAATTCTTGGCGGCAAAACAGGAACCACAAGCGACGCAGGAAACTGTCTGGCTCTTTTATGCCAGAATGCCTATGGAGAGCCTTATATGTCCATTGTTATGGGCGCTGATACAAAAGAGCTTTTGTATCAGCAGATGAGTTCCTTACTGGAAAATGCAAATATAGAATAATATGTAATCTTACAAAACTGTTTTACGAATTAAGGTAAAACAGTTTTTTATTGTATGGCAATAAAATAAACCACCTGCTCTGCGGGTGGTGGGAATAGCTTT
>NZ_CALFLA010000073.1 GCF_937880195.1 uncultured Blautia sp. | reverse complement strand
AGATTCTTACTATTTATAGTGATTTTTTTTCCGTAAGACGTTATAATAGGAGCAGAAGGTATAATTATAAAACAAAGGAGAATATATTATGAAACAGGATATGATCGTAATTCTTGATCTTGGAAGTACCGAGAATACAGTAATTGCTCGGGATATCCGCAGCCTTGGAGTATACAGTGAGATTCATCCTCATGATATTACACCGGAAGAGCTGAAGGCGCTGGACAATGTAAAGGGAATTATTCTCAATGGAGGAGAAAATAGAATCGTAGACGGAAAACCGGTAGTGATCCGCCCAGAGCTTTATGATCTGGGATATCCTATGATTTCTGTTGACTATCCAGAGTCTCAGTGTGAGAAAAAATATGACAGTCTCCCGGATGAAGCTGCTCTGAAAAGCTTTGTTTTTGATGAATGTAAAGCAGAGCCCAACTGGAATATGAAAAATTTTGTAGAGGATCAAGTAGAGCTGATCCGCAGACAGGTTGGAGACAAAAAAGTTCTTCTGGCCCTGTCCGGCGGAGTGGATTCTTCTGTTGTTGCCGCTCTTCTTATTAAGGCTATTGGTCAGCAGCTCGTATGCGTTCATGTAAATCATGGTCTTATGCGTAAGAACGAATCAGAGAGCGTAGTTAAAGTATTCCGTGACGAGCTTCATGCAAATCTGGTTTATGTAGATGCAACAGAAAGATTCCTTGGCAAGCTTGAAAACGTTGCCGATCCAGAAGAAAAGAGAAAGATCATTGGCGGAGAGTTCATCCGTGTATTTGAGGAAGAGGCAAGAAAGCTGGAGGGAATTGATTTCCTTGGACAGGGAACTATTTATCCAGACATTATTGAAAGCGGAACAAAAACAGCGAAGATGGTAAAATCTCATCATAATGTAGGAGGCCTTCCAGAAGATCTTCAGTTTGAGCTTGTAGAGCCTCTGAAGCAGCTCTTCAAGGATGAAGTTCGCGCCTGCGGTATTGAGCTGGGACTTCCTCATGATATGGTTTACCGTCAGCCATTCCCAGGACCGGGACTTGGCGTAAGATGCCTTGGCGCTATTACCAGAGACAGACTGGAAGCGGTAAGAGAATCCGATGCGATCCTCCGCGAGGAATTTGCAAAAGCGGGACTGGACAAAAAGGTTTGGCAGTATTTTACCGTTGTACCGGATTTCAAATCTGTAGGAATGAAGAATCATGAAAGATGCTTTGAGTATACAGTAATCATCCGCGCCATCAACACTATTGACGCTATGACAGCAAGCATTGAAAGAGTTGACTGGGATGTACTGGAAGTGATCACAAATAGAATTTTGGCAGAGGTGGAAAACGTAAACAGGGTTTGCTATGATATGAGCCCGAAGCCACCGGCAACGATTGAGTTTGAATAG
>NZ_CALFLA010000072.1 GCF_937880195.1 uncultured Blautia sp. | reverse complement strand
TTTTTGCGACTGATTTTTTACCGTAATTCATGATTTTCCTCCTTTATAATCCGTTCTATTATATCAAATAAAAAAAGGTAAATAAACCCCAAAATAAAAAGTTCATACTTAGTATAGCAGAAATTAGAAAAAATATTGTAATTTCTAATTAGAAGAGAGTCGATATCCAGATGAAAGAGAGTTACAGTTTTTATTCTTTTTATGTTATAATCAGTGAAAGAGAAAATGAAGGGAGGATGTCAGTATGGATCATGAACCTGGACAATGGCGGGAAGCACGCCGCAGACAGAGAAACAGAAGAGTGGCAGCGGCTGTTCTGACAGCGACCCTGGCAGCATCTCTCTTCTTTTTTTATGAGGCAGATCAATGGAAGCTTCAGGAAACTTCTGTGATCCCGGCGGCAGTAAGGGTTGTGGAGAAGCCGGAGCCTACCAAGACGCCGGAAGAAAGGAAATTGGAAAGAATCTACAAAAATTCATCCCGATATCCCAAGGATCTTCTGCCGGCGTTGGAAAGAAACCCTGAAATCCTGGATTTTGCCGCAGCTTATCTGACATCGGAACCGGAAGTAAAGGGAGGGATTTCTGATAAAGAGAGCCGTCAGAAAGCTCCTCTTTTTATCCAGTGGGATGAACGATGGGGATATGTGCCTTATGGAAATTCCAATATAGGGATCTCCGGATGCGGACCCACCTGTCTTTCTATGGTACTGTACAGCATCACAAGGGACAAAAGCCTGACGCCTGATTTTATGGCGAAAAGAGCAATGGAAGAAGGATACTATGTGGATGGAGAAGGGACCTCCTGGATGTTTATGTCAGATATATGTAAAGATTATGAGGTGAAGGTTTCTCAGTTTCCATATATGAGTATAGAAGAAATAGAAAAAGAACTGGATGCAGAAAAGTTGATCATCTGCGCTATGGGTCCTGGAGATTTTACAGATGCAGGCCATTTTATTGTGATAAGAGGACATTATGGAAACCAGCTTGTGATCAATGATCCCTTTAGCAGGAGAAACAGCACAAAAACATGGGATTATAACAGGATTGCATCGCAGATCCAAAAATGCTGGGTATACGAGAAGTAGAAGGGAGAACAGAATGCTGGAGATATATAAGACTGTGCTGGAAGGCGGAGTTGGTGAAATTACAGAAAAGAAATCAAGATTTATTGCAACGGTGCGGCCTGTGAAGTCAGAGGAGGAAGCTCTTGCTTTTCTGGAAGAGACAAAGAAGAAATACTGGGACGCAAGGCATAACTGTTTTGTGTACTCTGTGGGACTGAACCGTGAATATACTAGGTGCAGCGACGACGGAGAACCGTCAGGAACTGCGGGGCGGCCCATGCTTGACGTGATCCTGGGAGAAGATATTTATAATGTGGCAGTGGTGGTAACGCGCTATTTCGGAGGCGTACTTCTTGGTACAGGTGGACTTGTGCGGGCTTACTCCAAGGCAGTCCAGGAGGGACTGGAAGCCAGCCGTATTATTGAAAAACGTCATGGGATCGCTTTGAAGGTGACAACAGACTATACGGGGATCGGGAAGATCCAGTATATTGCAGGAGAAAGAAATATCCCCATCCTGGACAGCGAATATACAGATAAGGTTGTGCTGGAGCTTCTGATTCCCTCCGAAAATGTAGAAGGAGTGCAGAAGGCCATCACTGAAAGCACAAACGGAAGAGCCCGGATGGAAAAAGACCGGGAGCTGTATTTTGCTGTTCTGGACGGGGAAGTCCTTACGTTTGAAGATTAAAGATCAATAAGGGATCAGCACTTTTCCGGTTCTGGATATTCTGTGCCAAAGGTTTCTACGGTAACAGTTTTCATAACCTGATCGTCAAGAGGTCTGTCTCTGTAGTCTGTATCTTCCTCTGCAATACGGTTTACAACATCCATGCCCTCTGTGATCTTTCCAAATGCCGCATAGCTTCCGTCAAGATGGGGAGCTGCCTTGTGCATAATGAAGAACTGGCTTCCGCCGGAGTTTGGATGCATGGCTCTTGCCATAGAAAGAACGCCGGGAGTATGAGCAAGATCGTTTGCAATGCCGTTCTGGGCAAATTCACCTTTGATGCCGTATCCCGGGCCGCCCATTCCGGTTCCGTCCGGGCATCCGCCCTGGATCATAAAGCCGTTGATCACGCGGTGAAAGATCAGGCCGTCATAGAAGCCCTTTTTTACAAGGCTGATAAAGTTGTTTACTGTATTCGGAGCGATTTCCGGATAAAGTTCTGCTTTCATTACATCTCCATTTTCCATGGTAATAGTAACAACTGGATTTGCCATAGTTTTATCTCCTTTGATGAAAAGTATTGTTTTTCTCTGATTGCTCTATTATAATATGCAAAGAACATTTCTGCAAGGAATAAAAACAAAGGCATACTTTTGGGAAGGCGTAAAAAATGATCATAGAAACAAGAAGTCCGGAAGAGACATTTATATTAGGAAAAAAAATTGGTGAAGCAGCCCTGCCGGGGCAGGTGTATACCCTGAATGGAGATCTTGGGGTAGGGAAAACCGTATTTACCCAGGGCGTAGCTGCGGGACTTGGCATTACAGAGGCTGTCAGCAGCCCCACCTTTACCATTGTTCAGGTATATGAGGAGGGACGGCTTCCGTTTTACCATTTTGATGTATACAGGATTGGCGACATTGAAGAAATGGAAGAGATCGGCTATGACGATTATTTTTTTGGTCAGGGAATCTGCCTGATTGAATGGGCGAAGCTGATCCGTGAGATCCTTCCGGAAAAAAGAATTTCTGTTACAATAGAAAAAGATCTGGATAAGGGATTTGACTACCGCCGGATCATCATAGAGGAGATTGAAGAAAGGCAGGGATAATCATGAAAATATTAGGTCTGGATAGTTCCGGCATTGTTGCGTCTGTGGCTGTTGTAGAGGATGGTACAATGATCGCGGAATACTCGGTAAATTATAAAAAAACACATTCTCAGACACTTCTTCCCATGCTGGACGAAGTGGCAAAAATGACAGAGCTTGATCTTGACACCATTGACGCTATTGCGGTGGCAGGAGGGCCGGGATCCTTTACAGGACTTCGTATTGGGTCTGCTACGGCTAAGGGGCTGGGCCTTGCACTCAAAAAGCCCTTGATCAGCGTTCCTACTGTGGAAGCTCTTGCGTTTAATTTATATGATGTCCAGGGACTTGTCTGTCCCATTATGGATGCAAGGAGAAATCAGGTTTATACAGGGCTTTACCGTTTTGAGGATCATTGTCTTAAGGTTGTGGAAGACCAGATGGCAGTTCCAATGGAAGCGCTTCTGGAAAAACTGAACGAATACGCCTGTCCGGTGACATTTCTGGGAGACGGCGTACCAGTATTTAAAACAATGATCGAAGAAAAAATCCAAGTACCCTTTTCTTTTGCTCCGGCTCATGTAAACCGTCAAAGGGCGGCTGCAGTGGCAGCTCTGGGTCTTGTATATTTCCGGGAAGGAAGATACGAAACAGCCGCAGAGCATATGCCGGATTATCTTCGTGTTTCCCAGGCTGAAAGAGAGCGGGCGGAGAGAGAAAAGGCTCGTTCTTTAAAGGGAAATCAGGAGGAAGCTCAATGATTTTTCGAGAAATGCTGGTAGAGGATCTTGATCAGGTAATGGAGATCGAAGAAGACCTTTTTTCTGTGCCCTGGACAAGGGAAGGCTTTCTTACGTATCTGATGAAAAAGGACACTATGTTTTTTGTAGTGGAAGAAAAAGAGAAGATCCTTGGGTTCTGCAGTATGATGACTGTGCTGGATGAGGGAGATATCCTGAATGTGGCAGTGAGAAGAGCCCGTCAGAAAGAGGGTATCGGTCAGTTTCTTGTGGATAGTATTCTGCGTATGGCAGATCTGCAGGGAATCCGCCTTGTCCATCTGGAGGTCCGGGAAGGCAACCAAACCGCCAGACGGCTTTATGAAAGGCTTGGATTTAAGGAAGACGGACTTCGCAGGAACTATTATGAAGATCCTGTGGAAAACGCAGTGCTGATGACAAAAGCAATGTAGATAACTTTGCCAGAAGAAAAACAGCTGCACAAAAACTGCATACCAGGCCTGTGATCTTACCGGGCGCATGAAATTCAATAAGGATTTCATGCGTTCCTTTTTTTATTGGAAATCCCACAAATCCTTTATTTACTATCTGAGGTTTCGTAAGTTTATGGTCAACCAGAATGCGGTATCCTCTGGAAAATGGAAAAGAGGTGACAAAATATCCGTCCTGAGGCATACAGATGCTGCCCTGAAGAAGTTCTTTTTTATTTGTTTCTTCAGCAGAAAAAGGAACGATTCCCGGGTTTTTCACAGCAGAAACAGGAAGGGTATAAGCCTGTATGCAGCTGATCTTATAATTTCCTTTGGAAAAATGGATATTCAGATTTTTAAGGGGCTTATTCTGAGAAAACATATAAGTAAAATGTGTGTTTCTGTTAGGATAAGGAGCGGCAGAGCCGGAAAGTCTGTTGCGGATTCCGTTAATGGTAATATCAATATCCTTTTTACCGTCATATTCCACCTGAAAGGAAAGCAGAAGGATCTTGTGGTGCAAAGGAGCGGGGAGTTTGTAGGTGACAGAGGCCTCTTTGTCAGGAGAAGGACGATCCAAAAAACCAGAAGGAAGGGGATATTCCTTCATAAGCGAGCGGTAAGGGGAGGCTTGTCCAATAGATATTTCCGGGACGATGGTCCGGTTGGTAAGTGTGTCCAGGGTTTGGGGATAGTTTAAGGCGCCAAACTCTTTTTCGCTGAAAAGAGCAGTGCTACCATAGGCGGAAGGGAGTACGTTTTTGTTTTGAGCCAGGACGGCTGTTCCTTTTGTCAGCAGGGGATCATAACCTTCAGGAAGTTTGTCCTTATCTGTGATCAGGTAACGGACGCCCATCAGGTATTCCTGAAAAGGGTTCACATGGGCATTCATAGTTACTCTGTTTCTTGTGCTGACAGGCATTTTTAAAATATCATAAAAGATATGGTTATAACTGCTGTTTGAGACAGAAGAATACATGGTAGTTCTTTTTAATCCTCTGGCAGGAAGATAGTTGCTGTTGGTCATGGGCGAGGCTAAAATATCAAGGCGTTTATCAGTATCTGTACAGGTATCCAGTATTTCTTTTTCACTGAAAACAGAACGGGTTTTATCAGGGGAGGCATAGTTTTCCGTCTGTGCAGTGGAAAGAAAAAGAAGAGCCGGAAGAACCCAGGTAAGAAGTACAGGAGTTTCTGTAAAAGCACATATTGCGTATAGAAACAACAGGGCAAGATCTATAAAAAGAAGAGGCTTTTGAGCGGAATGAAGGGCAAAGGCCTGAGTCAGAACTGGCAGGGCGCAAAAAAATACCAGGGCGGGACGATGGATGAGGATTCCCCTTTTAAGATCTTCCAGAGTCTGAACAGTGAGAAGCAGAATCAGGGGAAGAAAGGGGATCAGGGCCTTGGGACGCAGATACAGAGTTCCGTTAAGAAGCCAGCAGCAAAATTGGCTGAACAGAAGGAGGATCAGAACTGCAGCCATTTTTTTTGACTGTTTTTTATAAAGGGATAAAAAAAGACAGTACAGGCATATCAGGGTGAGCCCGCAGCCGTAGGGACTGTAAAGCAGTGTGTTCAGGGAAATGTTTACGGTAAAAAGCTGCCAGACAGGACTGCTTTTTACGTCTTTTTTGTTTTCCAGGATCGTAAGGGCTGTGGGAAGAAGATGGACCATTGCAAGACTGATTCCTGTGAAAACAGAACAAAAATAAGTGATCCATAAGTTTTTATCAGGACGGGAACCAGATAAGGCGCAGTAAAGCCCGCAGCACACAAAACATGCCGGGAAAAAATAAAAGCTGTGAATCACCATCAAAAAAATACAAAGAGACAAAGGCAAAGACACAGGAAAAAAGCAAAAGCCTTTTGGGGTTCCCTTGGCTTTTAAGCTGTCCAGACAGATCAGGGACAGGAGGAGAAAGGGGAGATAATTGACAAACATAATCTGTCTGTGGGCCTGGAACATGCAGTTGGATGTCAGGTAAAGAAAGGCTCCGGTCAAACAAAGTCCCGGGCGTTTTCCTTTTTTCTGCATCCACCAGTAAAAAATCCATGTCCCTGCAATCCATTCCATGACGGCATAGCCCTGAATAAAAATTTCCACAGGGATATCAGGAAAGAAATAACTGATGATCACATCCGGGCGGAGAAATCCATAATAGGAAAGGGTGTAGAGATTAACTCCGCTTCCAAGGGGAATCCAGTCGGGAAACAGTTCTTCTGTCTTAAGAAAATGCTTTCTCATGGTATCTGCAATGGTAACATGTTGGCAGTACCAGTCTGTTGAAGAGCCAAAAAAACTGCCGCTAGGAACAGTGATCAGGATAAAGATAAGGACAATACCTGCCAGAAAACAGAAATGCAGGGCGGTTGTCAGAGAAAAAGAACGGTTTTTATAAGTGGAACGGGAAATGTCTTTTTGCTTAAAGGGAATACCAAGAATATTTTCCATAGAAGCCTCCTTTTGTTTTAGTTAATAAGAATCATATCTTTATTTCCTTAAATAATTCCGAAAAAAATCTGAAGAATTCTTAAGATAAGAAAAAATAAAGAAGAAGTGTGATATACTGAAATGCAGAAAAAAGTATTTAATGAGTAAAAACGGAGAGAAAATTATGCCAGAGCCCAGAATATTAATGGTTGACGATAATCCTGAAATCAGAGAAGTAGTATCAGTGCTTCTGGAAGGAGAAGGCTTTGTGATCGATGAGGCGCAGAGCGGAAGAGATGCCCTTGCTCACATAAAAAATTATACTTATGATTTAATTCTTTTGGATGTGATGATGCCAGGTCTGAACGGATATCAGACCTGTGTGGAGATACGCAGAAGCTCCAATGTGCCGATCCTGTTTTTAAGCGCAAGATCGCAGGTAGAGGACAAAACTCTGGGTTTTTCCAGCGGGGGAGACGATTATCTCCCAAAACCTTTTTCTTATCAGGAACTGATCAGCAGGGTAAAAGCCCTGGTAAGACGTTATCATGTATACCAGGGAAGCGGCCTGAAAAAAGAAGAAAAGGAATTATGCAGCGGCAGTTTGAAAATCTGCCCGGAAGCAGGGACTGTATGGAAAAATGAAAAGGAGATTTCTCTGACAGATAAAGAATTTTCCATTCTCTGCCTGCTTTTAAGAAATAAAAAGCAGATTTTTTCAGTAGAGAGACTTTATGAAACTGTGTGGGAAGAAGATTACTATTATGGGGCTGCAAATATTGTAATGGTACATATTCGGAATCTCCGTTCCAAAATCGAGGATGACCCTCATAATCCCAAGATTATCTGTACGGTGTGGGGAAGGGGGTATCGCTGTGATATATAAAAAAACACACAGGGAATGGAAATTAACCCGGGAACTTCTGGTAATATTCCTGGCTGGGCTTTTCTGCGCTTTGGCGGTTACCTTTTTTATGATCAACAGAAGATTCGGCGCTTATGCCTGGGTTTTGGAAAAAGGGCTGCTCCACGACAACCGTCAGGCATATGGAGAGTGGCTTAAGGAAACTGCCCCGGACTATTCGATAAAGCAGCCGGAGGTATATATGCCCATATTTGAACAAAAGGCAGATGATTATATCTGGCTTGGATTATATGATAAGCAGACAGGGCAATATATCGAAAGTTTTTTTGCAAAGATTTTAGAAAGCAGCTTCTGGGGAAGCTGGGCGTGGTCAGATACAGATGTTGCCGCGCAGGGGATGGAAATACCTGTGGAGATCCAGCTGGAATTTAAAGATGGAACGGCAATGGCCACACTTATGAGCTATCAGTCGGTTAAGTTTTTTGCTGTGTACTATCTTCTGATCATATTTCTGGACAGCTCTCTGATTTTATGTCCTATTCTTATATTTATACACAGGCGAATGAAATATCTGGGACAGGTACGAAGAGAAGCGGCTGTGATGGGAGAGGGAGATATGGGGCATCCTGTAACAATAAAAGGAAAAGATGAAATATCTGCCCTTGCGTCAGAGCTTGACAGCCTTCGTTTTGCATTAAAGATAAGTATAGAAAACGAAAGACAGGCGTATCTGGATAACCAGGAATTGATACGGGCCCTTTCTCATGACATTCGAACCCCCCTGACTTCCTTAAACGGGTATCTGGAAATACTGAAAAGGAAAAAGGGAAATCCTGATAATTATCCCGTATATATTCAAAAATGTCTGGAAAAAACAAAAGAGTTAAAGGATATGACGGATCAGATGTTTGAATACGCCCTTGTATTTGAAAATCCAGGGGAAACGGTTAAGGAAGAATATTATTTTTATCGGCTGGCAGAAGAAATTAAAAAGCAGTCAGAATATCTTACAATTCAGGGTTTTTCTGTTCATTTGGATTTGGCAGAAGAATTGACTGAAACGGTCTGGATGGCAAATCCCTTTCTTATTCAAAGACTGATCGCCAATCTTTGTTCCAATATTCTCCGGTATGGAGATCGTCAGGAGGCGGTTGACGTCATTTATAAAAAAGAGGAAAAGGGTGTTTCCATATGGTTTGTTAACGGTGTTTCAAAGAAGCGCCAGGCAGCAGGAAGCGGCGTTGGGCTAAAAAGCGCAGAAAAGATTGCTGCAATTCATGGAGGAACTCTTTTTTATGAAGAAAATCAGAGGGAATTTCGGGTGAAAATATACTTTCCTATATAGGGAGAAGGGGTTTTCCCTTGTTTTGAGGGATTAATTGTGTTACACTTTGCCAGTAAAGAAATATAAGAGCCTGAGGCAGATCACTGATCTGGCAGGCTTTTTCAGAATAAAAGAGGGATGTTATGTTAGATGTTTGTTTAGTGGGAACAGGAGGTATGATGCCTCTTCCCAGAAGATGGCTTACTGCGCTGATGACTCGATATAATGGAAGCAGCCTTCTGATTGACTGCGGCGAAGGAACTCAGGTTGCCATTAAAGAAAAAGGATGGAGCTTTAAGCCCATTGACGTGATCTGTTTTACTCATTATCACGGAGATCATATCAGCGGACTTCCGGGACTTCTTCTGACAATGGGAAATGCAGACCGGACGGAGCCTCTGACTCTCGTTGGACCCAAAGGGCTGGAACGTGTGGTCAGCGCTCTTCGGGTAATTGCGCCGGAGCTTCCGTTTGAAATCCGATATATAGAGATTACCAGACCGGAGGAAGTGCTGGAATTAAACGGTTATCGGATCACGGCGTTTAAAGTCAATCACAATGTGCTTTGCTACGGATATTCTCTGGAAATTCTTCGTCAGGGTAAATTTTCTCCTGAGCGGGCAAAGGAACAGGAGATTCCGCTGAAATTATGGAATCCTCTGCAAAAGGGGCAGACCATAGAATGTGATGGAAAAACCTACACGCCGGATATGGTTTTAGGACCGGACAGAAAAGGCATTAAACTTACTTATACAACAGATACCCGGCCTACAGAATCAATTCTCCGCAATGCAAAAGACTCAGATCTTTTTATCTGTGAAGGAATGTACGGAGAGGATGATAAGGCAGATAAAGCAAAGGGGTATAAGCACATGACCTTCCGGGAGGCGGCGGAGCTTGCCCGCCAGGCGGAAGTGAGAGAAATGTGGCTGACCCATTACAGTCCGTCTCTGGTAAGGCCGGATGATTATATGGATGTGGTAAGAAAGATTTTTCCCCAGTCATATCCTGGTAAAGACGGAAAAAGCACGGAATTGAACTTTGAGGAGGAATAAAAGTGGAAGATACATTGATTCTTGCAATCGAAAGCTCCTGTGACGAGACGGCTGCTTCTGTTGTCAAAAACGGCAGGACGGTTTTATCAAATGTGATCTCCTCACAGATTGAGCTTCATAAGCTGTATGGGGGAGTGGTTCCTGAAATTGCTTCCCGTAAACATATTGAAAAGATCAACCAGGTGATTGAGGAGGCGCTGAAAGAGGCAGATGTAACGTTGGATGATCTGGACGCTATTGGAGTTACCTATGGCCCTGGACTTGTAGGCGCTCTTCTGGTAGGCGTTGCAGAGGCAAAGGCGATTGCTTATGCCAAGAAACTTCCCCTGGTGGGAGTCCACCATATTGAAGGGCATGTTTCCGCCAATTATATTGAGCATCCTGACCTGGAACCGCCGTTTTTATGTTTGATCGTTTCCGGTGGACATACTCATTTGGTAATTGTAAAGGATTATGGTGTTTTTGAAATTCTAGGAAGAACAAGGGATGATGCGGCTGGAGAAGCCTTTGACAAGGTGGCTCGGGCTATTGGTCTTGGATATCCGGGAGGACCGAAGATTGACAAACTGTCAAAAGAGGGAAATCCTGACGCCATTACTTTTCCAAGGGCAAAGGTTGGCGACTGTCCCTATGACTTCAGTTTCAGCGGTGTAAAATCAGCAGTTCTCAATTATCTGAATCAGGCGCAGATGAAAGGCGAGGAAGTAAACAGGGCGGATATTGCTGCATCTTTCCAAAAGGCGGTAATAGACGTTCTGGTAGAACATACCATGATGGCAGCTAAGGACTATGGAATGGATAAGATTGCCATAGCAGGAGGCGTGGCGTCAAACGGAACTCTGAGAGCAGCTATGGAAAAAGCATGTCAGGAAAGGGGATACCGCTTTTTCCGTCCTTTTCCGATCTTCTGTACAGATAATGCGGCTATGATCGGAGCGGCCGCTTATTACGAATACAAAAAAGGAACGCGTCACGGCTGGGATCTGAATGCAGTTCCTAATCTGAAACTGGGAGAACGATAAAGCTATTTAAGGGAGGTATTTAGCGTGAAGGGGGAAAATACAGCCATTGTCCTGGCAGCAGGGCAGGGAAAACGAATGAACAGCAGCGTACAGAAACAGTTTCTGGAGATTGGCGGGAAACCGCTGATCTATTATTCGTTGAAATGCTTTCAGGAAAGTTCTCTTATTAGAGATATCATTCTGGTGACGGGAGAAGAATTTGTTCCTTATTGTAAAAAAGAGATTGTAAACAAGTATGGATTCACAAAAATCAAAAGAGTTATTGCAGGGGGAAAAGAACGGTATGACTCTGTTTACCAGGGGCTTCTTGCCTGCGAAGATTCAGAATACGTTTTGATCCATGATGGGGCAAGGCCCTTTATTACCCAGGAAATTCTTGAAAGAGGAATGGAAGGCGTAAAAGAAACCGGAGCCTGTGTAATTTGTATGCCGTCTAAGGATACCGTAAAGATATCAGATGAGGATGGCTTTGTCCAGGAAACGCCAGATAGGAATACAGTGTGGACAGTACAGACTCCTCAGATTTTTTCGTATCCTTTGATCAGAGCTGCTCATGATAAAATCAGACAGGGAAATATGAGCGGAATTACAGATGACGCTATGGTTGTAGAACAGGAAAGCGGCGCCAGAATACGTCTGGTAAAGGGTTCCTATATGAATATTAAAATCACTACGCCAGAGGATTTAGATGTAGCAGAAAAATTTTTGAAAAATATTCAAAATTATTCTTGACAGCGGAAGGGGTTAGTGATAGAATGTAATTCGCGTTGACGTACACAAGATGCACGGACGCAAATTACATACGGAGAGATATCGAAGTGGTCATAACGAGGCGGTCTTGAAAACCGTTTGTCCGCAAGGGCGCGTGGGTTCGAATCCCACTCTCTCCGCTCGTCAGGCAAAAAGCTTTAAATAAAAAAAGATAAAAAACTGCTTGACAAAATGGAAAAAGATGTTATATAATATAAAACGCTTCTGGTAAACGGGAGCAAGCATCTAGGGCAATTTGGAGAAGTACCCAAGCTGGCCGAAGGGGCTCCCCTGGAAAGGGAGTAGGTCGTTAATAGCGGCGCGAGGGTTCAAATCCCTCCTTCTCCGTTTGAATTTTGTGTCTTTTACAAAAGATAAAAAATTCAAAAAAGTTCTTGACAAGCACTGGTGGTTATGGTAAGATAACTGAGTTACTGCAAGACAGCAAGAACCTTGATAACTAAACAGTGAGACACATACGATTCTCGAAAATTCTTT
>NZ_CALFLA010000071.1 GCF_937880195.1 uncultured Blautia sp. | reverse complement strand
ATTGCTTCAAAACAGAAGCCGCTATTAAGTGTCTGAAATTTGTGAAAGGTGAGAAGATATGGCTGAAGTAAAAATTCCAAAAGAAAAAATGAATTATACAATTGATCTTCTTATTACTATGGTGACAGAAGAAATTGCAGAAGAGACGGGAAAGGACAGAAAAGAGGTATTGACAGATTTTCTGTGTTCCAGGACAGGCAAAGCACTGTATGATGAAAAAACAAAGCTGTGGTGCAATGGCCCCGCATATATAGCTGAACTTTATATGGAGGAATTAAAGAAATCCTGATATAGATGTGAGTTTAAATTTATATCATAGCGATGAAGGAAACTTCCAAATCGTATGACGACAATTAAATATTTTAAATAAACAAAAAACGCTCCGCGAGGATGCGACCAGATGCATGAGGCAGTAGTAAATGCTCTTAATGCAAAGGAACATTAAAGTAACATAGAGAGCATGGACGTCCGATTATGCCAGCGGGAGTGAACAGCTTTCTGAAAAACATTGTTAATGCCTATAATAAGAAAGCAAATTGGCAGAAGAAGAGAAGCGAGAGCCGGAGCTGATGCCTCCTATTTCATCCCATACCCTTCGTCATACGGGATGTACCAGATTGGGTGAGAACAATGTCAATCTCAAAGTTATGCAGTATGTGATGGGGTGCTGGATGTCCGGTGGACATCCGTTAAGCACCGACCGTAGCGGAGCGAAGACCATTCAGATGCACAGATTACAATGAATGTCTACAATCATATTGCAGAGAAGTCTCACGTGGAAAATGAGATGTCTAAAATGAATCTGCCGGAAACTGTACCTGCTGTGGTATAAACCATAAGCCGTTGTCGTAAAATGTGGTAAGAAAATCAGACGAATATATTTTTCCAAGAATTTGTCGTAAAAATGTGGTCAAACCAAGAAAATTGAGTGCGAAAGAGAATGTTACGCCATGCACAGCTCGGGAAAGAATTCCCTCGCTGTAGGGCTGTTGCCCTATAAAATAGTAAAAAAAGACGCCTTTGCAAGTAAACTAGCAGGGCGTCTTTTTTCACCATTTTGCATGGCTCGTAGCGTTCACAAATTCTTCACAAAAATATTAGCACTCACATGTTGACAGTGCTAACAAGATGTGATATGTTATACAAGAACTAGAACAAGACAACATCATCCCCAATATAAACTTTCGGGGAAATCACATTTTTGTATAGACAGAGGAGGAGAGCCTATGAATATCAGTAAATTCACACAGAAATCCATACAGGCTGTTCAGGATCTTGAAAAGATCGCCTATGAATACGGAAATCAGGAGGTTGAGCAGGAGCATCTTCTGTATGCGTTGTTGACCCAGGAGGACAGTCTGATCCTGAAACTCATTGAGAAGATGGAGATCAATAAGGAATATTTTATCAATACAGTAAAGAAGGCGCTGGACGCTAAAGTAAAGGTAAGCGGAGGGGATTTAAGATTCGGGCAGTATCTTAATAAGGCTCTTGTCAGCGCTGAAGACGAAGCAAGGGCAATGGGAGACGAGTATGTTTCTGTTGAGCATCTGTTTCTTTCTATTTTGAAACAGCCAAGCCCCAGCATGAAACAGATCCTGAATGAATTTGGAATTACCAGAGAACGTTTTCTGAAGGCCTTAATGTCTGTGAGAGGCAACCAGAGGGTAGTTAGCGACAACCCGGAAGCAACCTATGATACTCTGAATAAATATGGAGAGGATCTGGTTGAGAAAGCCAGAGATCAGAAGCTTGATCCGGTGATTGGACGGGATGCGGAAATCCGTAATATTGTCAGAATCCTTTCACGTAAAACAAAAAATAACCCGGTTCTTATCGGCGAGCCTGGCGTAGGTAAAACAGCTGCTATCGAAGGCCTGGCGCAGAGGATCGTTGCCGGAGACGTGCCGGAAGGATTGAAAAACAAAAAGATTTTTGCCCTGGATATGGGGGCTTTGGTAGCAGGAGCCAAGTACAGAGGAGAATTTGAGGAACGTCTGAAAGCAGTTCTTGAGGAGGTCAAAAAGAGCGATGGAAATATTATCCTCTTTATTGACGAGCTTCATTTAATTGTAGGCGCCGGTAAGACAGACGGAGCCATGGATGCAGGAAATATGCTGAAACCAATGCTTGCCAGAGGAGAATTACACTGCATAGGCGCAACTACTTTGGATGAATACCGCCAGTATATCGAAAAAGACGCTGCTTTGGAAAGAAGATTCCAGCCTGTTATGGTAGAGGAACCTACAGTGGAGGATACCATTTCCATTCTCAGGGGATTAAAGGAGCGGTATGAGGTTTTCCATGGAGTTAAAATTACAGACAGCGCCCTTGTGGCTGCTGCAACCTTATCCCACAGATATATCACAGACCGTTTCCTGCCGGACAAAGCCATTGACCTGGTGGACGAGGCCTGCGCTCTTATAAAGACAGAACTGGATTCCATGCCTACAGAGCTTGACGAACAGAGACGCAAGATCATGCAGATGGAAATTGAAGAATCTGCCCTGAAAAAAGAAACGGACAATTTAAGCAGAGAGCGTCTGTCCGAACTGCAGAAGGAATTGGCAGAGCTTCGGGATGGGTTTAATACACAAAAGGCACAGTGGGATAATGAGAAACATTCTGTAGAAAAGCTCCAGCGGATTCGTGAGCAGATTGAGGATGTAAACAGGCAGATCAAGAAAGCCCAGCAAAACTATGATCTGGAAAAGGCAAGCGAGCTTCAGTACGGAACCTTGCCAAAGCTTTTGGAACAGCTTGAAATTGAGGAGCGAAAATCAAAAGAAAACGGCAATCATCTTGTTCATGAAGCTGTGACAGATGATGAAATCGCCAGGATCATTTCCCGCTGGACAGGAATCCCTGTCACCAGACTTACAGAGGGAGAAAGAGCAAAACTTCTGACCCTGGAAGATGAACTTCATAAACGTGTGGTAGGCCAGGATGAGGGCGTCCGTCTGGTGACAGATGCGATCCTCCGCTCCAAAGCCGGGATCAAGGATCCTACAAAACCCATAGGTTCCTTTTTGTTCCTGGGACCTACAGGAGTAGGTAAGACAGAGCTTGCAAAGACCCTTGCAGCTACACTTTTTGACGATGAGCAGAATATGGTCCGTATTGATATGAGCGAGTATATGGAGAAATATTCCGTATCCCGTCTTATCGGAGCGCCTCCGGGATATGTAGGTTATGAGGAGGGCGGCCAGCTTACGGAGGCTGTGCGCCGGAAACCTTACAGCGTTGTCCTTTTTGACGAAATCGAAAAGGCTCATCCAGATGTATTTAATGTTCTTCTCCAGGTGTTGGACGACGGACGTATTACAGATTCCCAGGGAAGGACAGTGGACTTTAAAAATACCATTCTGATCATGACCTCTAATATTGGTTCTCCTTATCTTCTGGAAGGAATTGATGATAAGGGAGAGATCAAAGAAGAAGCGCAGAAAATGGTAATGGATGACCTGAGAGGCCATTTCCGTCCAGAGTTTTTAAACCGTCTTGATGAAATAATTATGTTTAAACCCTTGACAAAAGATAATATTGGGAACATAGTAGATCTGATGGTGGCAGAGCTGGATAAGCGTCTGTCTGACCAGGAGCTTTCCCTGACTTTAACTGAGGCAGCCAAAAAACAGGTGGTGGAAAACGGTTATGATCCTGTTTACGGCGCCCGTCCGCTGAAACGTTATCTGCAGAATTATGTGGAAACTCTTGCTGCAAAGAAGATTCTTTCTGGTGATGTTCATGCAGGTGATACGTTGGAGCTGGACGTTCAGGATGGGGAATTTATGATTAATGTAAAGGATGGTAACAGATGATACCCAAAGACCCGGTAATTTTACTGAGTTATGTGAACACACAGCTTCGGGATCATTATGAATCCCTGGAAGCTCTCTGCACCTGCAGAGGCCTTAAAAAACAGGAACTGGTGGAAAAGCTTAAGTCTATAGATTATGAGTATGACCAACAGACAAATCAGTTCATATAAGAAGAGATTTCTTTCGCTTTTATTTTCGGAAGAGAAGAAAAGGAGACTGGAGTAAAGACCAGTCTCTTTTTTATTATATTAGTAATTATATGTCTAATAAATATTTTGTGAAAAATATGTGTTTAAAAGGTGAAAAAAGTATAAATTGCACAAAAATAGCTTGCATTTTTTGTGCAAATAATTATTATATATAGTTAGTCGACTAATTAAAATGGAGGTGAAGAAATGGAAGAACAGGAAAGTACAGAGAATACAAGTGTGCAGAATTTATTTGTACGGCTGAACAGAGCCTATGCGTCCAAGTGTTTCGGGCAGATGGCGGCGCTGGGGCTTCATCCTGGACAGATTCCTATTATTATGCTTTTGGCAGAACATGAGGATATGAGCCAGAAGGAGATTGCAGAGGAACTTCATGTGAAGCCGCCTACTGTGAATGTAATGGTTCAGAGAATGGAAAAATCAGGTATGGTCGGACGAAAGCACGATCCAGATGACCAGAGAGTGATCCGGGTTTTTCTTACAGAAAAAGGCCGGGAAATGAAGCGTTGTGCCGCCAGACAGGTGGAGAAGAACGAGGCTTATGTGCTGAAAGGATTTACAGAGGCGGAAAAATGTCTGTTTCGACGTTTTATGGAACAGATCATTGAAAATGTTTCTAATATTCCAGAGGAAAGAGCCGGAGAACTTATAAAAAAAGGAGAGACTGACAAGTGATCAAGTTAATGAAATATCTGAAAAGATCCGCCGGATATGTGGCGCTGATCATTGCCCTTTTGTTTTTACAGGCATACTGTGATCTGTCCCTTCCAGATTACACATCAAAGATCGTGAATGTGGGAATCCAGCAGAAGGGAATTGAGGACGGCGTACCGGAGAAAATCAGAAAAACATCTCTGGACGGTCTTGCTCTCTTTATGAGTGAAGAGGATGCTTTAAAAATAAAAGAGGCCTATACAGAGAAGGGCAGTGATTACCAGCTTAAAAAAGATATCAGCAAAGAAAAAAGAGAAGAACTGAATGAAATATTTGGAAAACCAATGCTGATCCTGGAAGGCCTTGCCTCCGGCGGAGAAGAATCCAGGCAAATGATGACAGAAATAGGGATTCCAGTGGGAAGCGATCCTATTGGGGCAATAGCGCAGATGCCAAAGGATGCAAGGGAGCAGATGACGGAAACTCTGGAAGAAAAATTTGATGAAATGCCGGATTCCCTTGTGACGCAGGCAGCAGTGGCCTATGTCCAGGCTGAGTACAAGGCAATGGGAGAAGATATTGATAAGATACAGATGAGCTATATCGGACAGGCGGGACTTAGGATGATCCTGATGGCTCTCCTGATCATGGCAGCCTCTATTTCTGTGGTTTTCCTGTCTTCAAAGGTAGCTGCAAGCCTGGGACATGATATCAGAGGTGACGTTTACCGGAAGGTAATTGGATTTTCCAGCAACGAATACAATAAGTTTTCCACAGCTTCTTTGATCACAAGAAGTACCAATGACATACAGCAGGTACAGCAGACAATGGCAATGATGTTCCGTATTGTTCTTTATGCGCCCATTATTGGTATTGGAGGAGTGCTTCGTGTATTGGAAACTAATTCTTCTATGACCTGGATCCTGGGAGTGGGAGTAGTGCTGATCCTTTTACTGATCGGACTTCTATTCGGTATAGCCATGCCGAAATTTACAAAGCTTCAGGAACTGATCGACAGACTGAACCTTGTTACAAGGGAGATCCTTACCGGAATTCCTGTGATCCGGGCTTTCAGCCGTGAAAAGCATGAGGAAGAACGGTTTGAGAGGGCAAACAAGAATCTTACAAAAACAAACCTGTTTGTCAACCGCTGCATGACATTTATGATGCCTTCTATGATGCTGATCATGAATGGAATCTCTGTTCTGATCGTGTATAACGGTTCTTACGCAGTAGATGCAGGAAATATGCAGGTAGGAGACATGATGGCTTTTATCCAGTATGCTATGCAGATCATCATGGCGTTTCTGATGATCACGGCAATGTCCATTATGCTTCCAAGAGCCAATGTGGCAGCCCTTCGTATTGTAGAGGTTCTGGAAACAGAAAACTCTCTGAAAGATCCAAAAAAACCGGAACATCCTTCTCCTGAGATGCAGGGAACTGTGGAATTTGACCATGTGTCCTTTGCTTATCCCGACGCTGGCGAAAATGTGCTGACAGATATCAGCTTTAAGGCAGAAAGAGGTCAGACTCTTGCTGTGATCGGAAGTACAGGAAGTGGGAAAAGCTCTCTGATCAATCTGATTCCAAGATTTTATGACGTAACAGAAGGCAGTGTAAAGGTGGACGGTGTGGATGTCAGAGAAATGACCCAGAAGGATTTAAGGGATCGAATTGGGTATGTGCCTCAGAAGGGAGTGCTGTTTTCTGGAACAATCGACTCCAATATCCGTTACGGAAAGACGGAAATTTCAGAGGAACAGGTGAAAAAGGCGGCCCAGGTTGCCCAGGCCAGAGATTTTATTGAAGAGAAGCCTCATGGCTATGAATCTCCGGTGTCACAGGGCGGTACAAATGTGTCCGGCGGCCAGAAGCAGAGGCTGTCTATTGCAAGAGCTATTGCAAGAGATCCTGAGATCTTTATATTCGACGACAGTTTTTCAGCCCTTGATTTTAAAACAGATAAGACCTTACGGCAGGCGCTGAAGGAACATACGGCAAATGCAACAACCATTATCGTAGCGCAGCGTATCAGTACCATTTTAAACGCAGACCAGATTCTTGTTCTGGACGATGGAAAAATGGCAGGCCTTGGAACCCATAAAGAGTTGATGAAAAACTGTGAAGTTTACCGTCAGATCGCTATGTCGCAGCTATCAGAGGAGGAACTGGCAAATGAGTGAAAACAGAAGAGGCCCTATGGGCCATGGAAGAGGAATGCAGTCCACAGAAAAAGCCAGGGATTTTAAAGGCTCCATGGGAAGACTGCTTCGCTATATGGGACGTTATACGGTGCGGTTTGTACTGATGTTCTTTTTTGCAGTGGCGGGAACTATATTTAATATCTGGGGACCGAAGATCCTTGGAAAAGCCACCACAGAGCTGTTTTCCGGCCTTGTGGCAAAGGTAAACGGTACGGGAGGCATTGATTTTGAAAAAATCGGGTTGATACTTTTAAGCGTAATGGCGCTGTATCTGGTAAGCTCCTGTTTTTCCTTTATCCAGGGATTTGTGATGACAGGGATTTCCAATGATGTTACCTATAATCTGCGCCGGGATATTTCCGGCAAGATCAACCGTCTGCCTATGAATTATTTTGAAAGCAGGACAAACGGAGAGATCCTTTCCAGAGTGACAAATGATGTGGATACCCTTCAGATGAGCCTGAACCAGAGTATGACCCAGCTGATCACATCCGTGACCACCATCATCGGCGTACTGTTTATGATGCTTTCTATCAATGTATGGATGACAGCGGCAGCCCTTTTGATCCTTCCGATATCTATGGTGATCATTAATTTTGTAATGAAGCATTCCCAGAAGTATTTCAGGGATCAGCAGAATTATCTTGGAAAGGTCAATGGTCAGATTGAAGAAAATTACGGCGGTCATAATGTGGTAAAGGTATTCAGCAAGGAGCCGGATGTAGTAAAAGAATTTGAAGAGGACAATAAAAGGCTTTACGAGTCTGCCTGGAAATCTCAGTTCTTTTCCGGTATGATGATGCCGGTTATGCAGTTTGTAGGAAATCTGGGTTATGTGATGGTTGCTTTTCTCGGAGGAGTATTTACGATTAAGGGAAGCATTGAGGTAGGCGATATCCAGTCTTTCTTCCAGTACATCCGTAACTTTACCCAGCCGATCCAGCAGATCGCCCAGGTAACAAACCTTCTCCAGTCCTCAGCGGCTGCTTCTGAGAGGGTATTTGAGTTTTTGGATGAGCCGGAGGAAGAACAGAAAGCTGAGGATCCTGTAAATCCAGAAAACCTTACCGGAGAAGTGGAATTTGATCATGTTTCTTTTGGCTATCAGCCGGATAAGATCATCATTCATGATTTTTCTGCAAAGGTAAAGGACGGACAGAAGATCGCTATCGTAGGACCTACGGGAGCAGGAAAGACCACTATGGTAAAACTTCTTATGAGATTCTATGATGTAAATAGCGGAAAAATCTGTGTAAATGGTCATGACATAAAAGACTTTAACAGAAGCGAGCTTCGGGAAATGTTCGGCATGGTGCTTCAGGATACCTGGCTGTTTTCAGGAACCATTATGGAAAACATCCGTTATGGACGTCTGGATGCAACAGATGAGGAAGTGATCGCAGCGGCAAAGGCTGCTCATATCCATAATTTTATCATGCAGCAGCCAGGAGGCTATCAGATGGTGCTGGATGAGGAAACCAGCAATATTTCCCAGGGTCAGAAGCAGCTTTTGACCATTGCCAGGGCTATTCTTGCAGATAATAAAATCCTGATCCTTGACGAGGCTACCTCGTCTGTAGATACCAGAACAGAAATGCGGACCCAGAAAGCTATGAACAATCTGATGCAGGGAAGAACTAGTTTTGTGATTGCTCACAGGCTTTCAACCATCAAGGATGCAGATTTGATCCTGGTGATGAAGGACGGAGATATTATTGAGCAGGGAGATCATGAGGAACTGCTGAAAAAAGGCGGTTTCTATGCAGAGCTGTATAACAGTCAGTTTGAAAATAACGGAAAAAACCAACTGTGCTCATAAAAGAGAACAAAAGGAACAGCAGCAAGAGCAGTGAAGGCAGGGGCTCCCCTTGTCATTCACTGCTCTTTTCGCTATAATAAAACATACGGGAAAATAAAAGACCGGAGAATTTGTATTACAGTTTTTTCCAGAAAATCCTGTATGATAAGACTGACAGAAATCCCATGGATAAAGGAGGAAATAATATGATCGTAAGTACAACAAACGCTATTGAAGGTAAGAGAATTGTAGAATATAAAGGAATTG
>NZ_CALFLA010000070.1 GCF_937880195.1 uncultured Blautia sp. | reverse complement strand
CGTCCTTTTCTTACTAACTGGTTGAATGTTGGCATTCCATTTCACCTCCCGATTAATTCTCCATGGTTCTGCCATGGGGTTGTGCGGTTGCTATTTTTAAGTTTGTACGCACAAAAAGAAATGCATTCTCATTGCACGCCAGCTCATTATATCCTGTAAAAATACGGCTGTCAAGGTGTTTTCTTTATTTTTAACACTGCTTTTTCTTATTTTTCTTATTTATTCCATTTCTTCATAAGACATCTCCCAAATATCCGCAAACACTGCCAGAGGACAGTCTGTCAGAAGACACATAAGCAGAAAGCACTCGTAGGGATTTACAATATAGATTTCGCTCATTCCGCACTTATGAAGAATCTCATGGATCTCATCAAGAAAATACCTGTACCTCTTATATGGATCCTCGTCCTGCATTTCCTGGGACACGATAAAAAACTCCAAAGTAATAAGATCAAACCTTTCTACAGGAAGCTTATGGTTCATAATACTGTTGATCCTTTGCCTGCTGAACCGCTTCTGGCTGAAGTGTTTGGCAAGAATGGAAGCTGACATCTTTTTCAGGTTGCCCATTTTATTTACAGGTATACCGCTGCAGATTACTTTTTCCACATCAGAGTCGGAAATTTCCGAAGATTCCCACACTTTTCCACGCTCTTTTTCTTCCTCATCTACCTGATATATGGATGCAATAATTTCTTTTGCACGGTTTAAAAGATGTTTAAATTCCTGAAACGCCTGACTTTTTTCCGACATGGGGTCATCTGCTCCTGCCTTTACATATGCCAGATATTGAAAAAGTTTTTCTTCTGTATCCAGACACAGTCCGCCGGAATATACTTTTTGAGCTTCTGTATAATTTTCGTTTGCTTCAAGCTCTGCATATCTCTTTTTCATTTCCTCTGCTTTGCAGTAACCAAGCTGTTTCAAAAAACAATACCAGTAAATAACCTCTTCCGGGTTGTGAAAATCAAAATCCTGCTCCCTCAGTACCCTTGTCAGAAAATCCGATACATCATCCACGCTCATCCGCAGTCCAAAACCTAAAAGAAATACTGTTTCACGTTTTACAGAGGCCTGGGTCAGCCAGTTATTTACCAGTGAAGTCAATTTTGTTGAAGTAGGCTTCATGGATTTGGGCGTACATGTTTCATGAAAAGATTCAATCACAATATCTCTGTAAATATCCTGAGTCACTTCACTATACGGTTCTTCCAGCCCTGCTCGCTCATAAATATACCTTCTCAGGTGATCCCCAAAAGACACCAGCTCCATTTCTTTATACAGATAATGAAAAATGACTTCTGCATCTTCATCTTCAAATCCGTCCAGGCTTACCACCTGCCGGAATTTCTGCGCTGCTTTTCTTGTAAACTCAAATTCCTCCACCCTGTCAAAAGCAACTGTTTGTTCAAAATCCAGATCCTGCATCCGGTTTCTCATTTTTATTCACCTTCATATCTTTTGTACAGCTTATCTATCAGTTTCTGAAGCCAGTTTTTTTCTTTTTCCCTGACCTCGCACAATATTATAGTAGCGTTGTCTCTTCCACCCTTTTTCAGAGTCCTCTCCAGAAGCACCTCTACTGTCTCCTGAACCGTAATTTCCCTTGTAAGGATATCGGCGATCTCTCCATCGGAAAGCATGTCTGTAAGACCGTCTGAACAAAGTAGATATCTTTTTCCCGGCTCTGGGGAAAGTTTTGCCATGGACGGCTCCAGCGCCATGCTGCTCTCCGGTATTCCAACATACTGCAAAAGCGGAGATTTTCCAAAAAGAGAGCCTCCAAGCACATGATCTTTGGAAACCTTACAAAACTGTCCGCTTCCGGTCTCATAAATCCTGCTGTCTCCCAGATTGCATCCATAGGCCCCGTCTCCGGTAAACACCAGCATTGCAGCCGTCGTCCCCATACTTCGTATCTTATTTTCTTCGCTGTAGCTGCAGACCGCTCTGTTCATTGCCTTGCAGGCGTCTTCCAGGAACGTTTCCGGTTGATCAAAAATTTCTTTTTTATTTTGTATATAAAAATCACCGCAGGCTTTTGCTGCCAGAAACGACGCCATTTCTCCGCAACTCTCTCCGCCCATTCCGTCAAATACCGCCAGAAGCGGAAGTTCTGACTGTGAGACACTTCCGCTTCTGATATGATCCATACCCTGGTTCTGTGCAGGAAGAGTTTCTCCGCAGCACCAGAAGTTGTCTTCATTATTATTACGTATTCTGCCAATATGACAGACATACGCATATTCTATCTGATATGTCATCTTCTGTCCTTTCTGCCAGCCTTCATCCATTCATTTCTGTCTGAAACGCTTCCGCTTTATCCCAGTACTTCTTCTCTCTCTGTTGGTACTCATGATTATCTGACTCTCCATCGTGGCAGACGTTCTTATCATCAATCCAACGGATCAATTCTCCTTCATCATAATAATAAAGTTCTACTTTCTGCTCACCTTCCTTTAATTCAGGCAGGCAATTGTGATCTGCCCATATATAGGCAAAAAAGAGCTGATCTTCCCAATAATAATACTCTTCATAATATCCGTCTTCTGAAAGCTGCGGATAGACCAGTACCTTCATAAGATCAGGCTCTGAACCATCAGCTTCAAAATAGCAGATTCTTCCCTCCTGCTCTGAGCCTACCCAATTATAATGATCCAGATTGTCTGTAATTTCTGTTGCCTGTTTGGAAATTTCTTTCAATGTGTCCTGAAGTTTTTTATTTTGCGCTGATTCTACAGTTTCTGTCACTGACTGTTTCAGTCTTTGAAGCTCCGCGCTTTCCCTTACAAGCCAGACGCATACGCCGATCACAATGCAAACAGCAACAAACATAACTGCCACAGCCGCTACAAGGGGATCAAATCGTTTTTTTGTTTTTTTACGAGAAGCGCTGCCTGATTGTTTGCCGGAAGTCCGGCGCTGAGGGGACGGCTTGCGAACCTTGCCGTTTCGTATAATGTCCTGTCTTGGTTTTTCCTCCGATATCTTTTCTGATGGAAAAACTACGGTTCCTCCTCTTTCTGGTTTCCCATAAGCGTTCTTTTCCCTTATTTCTTTCTTTTTATCTGCTTTTGCAGAGGGAAGCGCCTCCTGTTTCAAAGTCTCCTTTACAACATCCTGAGGCTGATATTTCAGGGATTCCAATGCTTCCCGAAACTCTTCCGCACTTTGATAACGATCTTCTCTGTTATAAGCGCAGGCTTTTAGGATAATCTGTCCAAGCCTTCCCTCAGCCTGTGCCGGCGCAGGAAGTTCCTCTCCTGACATACGCCTTGTCAGAGCGTTTTCTTTGTCCCTGTATGTAATCAGCTGCTTTCCAAGATTAATAAAAGGAAGACGGTTATGATTTCTCAGCCTGTATAAAACAATTCCCAGAGAATATATATCTACCCGGTGATCGTAATTTTCTCCTTTATACATCTCCGGCGCCATGTAAGAAAAGGTTCCTTTTTTGGAAAGTCCGCTGGCGTTGCGCTCCAGTTCTCTGGCAATTCCAAAGTCTCCCAATTTATACTCTCCAAATCGGGATACAAAAATATTCTCAGGTTTAATATCTCTGTGGATAATATTCTGTTTCCGACAGTATTCCAACGCCTTACAAAGGTCAATGCCAAGCTGGATAACATCTTTTTCTGTAAGCTCTTTTCCCATACAGTAATCCAGAAATCCTGTCAGATATTCCATTCTTATATAAATATCCCAGCCTATGTCGTCCAGATATTCAACAACTTTGTAGTCTTCTACAGAAACTACATGGGAGTTCCCCCGGAAATACTCCATGGTATTGACTTCCTGTATGCAGTCTTCAACCAGATTATGGAAATATTCCTTTACAGACTGTTCGTTGGGGCTTTCTGAACGTACACTGCTTAATTCTCCCTGACTGGAAGGAATGGTAATGACTTTGATAGCAGAATAGAAGGTTTTGCCCTGTTCTGTTCTCTGTGCTTTATATACTTTGCCGTATGACCCTTCTCCGATCTTTTCGGTGATCTTCCATTCCGGCCATACCGAAACCGGAAGCTGTTTCTCCATTCTGCTCCCCTCCCTCCATTTTCGTTGGTGCTCATTTTTCTGCTGATTCTCAATGATACCATGGGCACTAAACTCATTCTGCGCCTTCGGCTTGAATTCATTAAGTGTTCATATTATACCACGGGTTATTTGTCGTGTCTGTATTTTTAAGTTTTATTACGTAAATTTTCACATAATCTTAAGAATTTCCAGGTACGCAAAAGAAGCCCCTTGGGAATTTCCCAAAGGACTTCTTTTGTATTTTATATCTGCCGCAAATGCGGTTTTATTTATTCTTCGGAATCAGTATCCTCTGTTTCAGTAAAATCCTCTTCCAGTTCCTCGGAAGTCTCTTCTACATCAACAGTCTCTTCCTCTTCCATAACGTCATCGATAATTACCTCTTCTTCCTCTTCTGGCATTCCGCTGTCCAGCTTAATTTCGCTGTAACGCTTCAGACCTGTACCTGCAGGAATCAGTTTACCGATAATAACGTTTTCTTTCAGACCTACAAGGTGATCGACCTTACCCTTAATAGCGGCTTCTGTCAGAACCTTGGTTGTCTCCTGGAAGGATGCTGCTGACAGGAAGGATTCTGTTGCAAGAGATGCCTTGGTGATACCAAGCATTACCTGCTTTCCTTCTGCCGGAGTCTTTCCTTCTTTTTCAAGCTGCTCATTCACTTCCTCAAAATCAAGGACGTCAACCAGTGTGCCTGGAAGGAATTCTGTATCTCCGTTATCCTCAATGCGGATCTTCTTCAGCATCTGACGTACAAGAACCTCGATATGCTTATCGCTGATCTCAACACCCTGGAGACGGTATACTCTCTGTACCTCACGGAGCATATAATCCTGAACAGCGCGCACACCCTTGATTCTAAGGATATCGTGCGGATTTACGCTACCTTCTGTAAGCTCGTCACCAGCCTCAAGAAGCTGTCCGTCAGTGATCTTGATACGTGATCCATAAGGAATAAGATAGGTCTTGGAATCTCCTGTTTCCTGATCTGTAACAATGATCTCACGTTTCTTCTTGGTATCGTTGATAACTGCAATACCAGGAATCTCTGTGATGATTGCAAGTCCCTTCGGCTTACGTGCCTCGAAAAGCTCCTCCACACGAGGAAGACCCTGTGTGATATCGCCGCCGGCAACACCAC
>NZ_CALFLA010000069.1 GCF_937880195.1 uncultured Blautia sp. | reverse complement strand
ATTTGTAAAAAAATCCCCTCAGGTCAGAAGTTTTATCTCCTGCCTGAAGGGATTTCTTCCGTTTATTTTGCTATTTTTTTAGATTTTAGAACAAAATGATCTTATTTTTACAAAAAGCTGTCAACGTTTTTTTGTCCGCAGTCCTTCATAAAACTTTTATTTTCTGTCACTATCATTTTATTAAAATATCTGTTAAACTGAGTTTATAAGGAGGAAAACCTGGAACATTTACAAAGGATAACCCCTGCTTTGCAGGAGAAATAAAACCAATGACGTTACCGTAAACGGAGCAAGCAATAAACCAAAGACATTCCAATATACAAAAGATACCTACAACTTACAATCCTAAGGAAGTGTCTTATGGCAAAGAAAAACCATGAGGATGTGATCATGAAAATGGGTATTGATTTTTTTCGTGATACCATCCTGAAATCTCTGGGAATTGATTTTCAGTTTGTAGATTCCGGTCCTACGGAGCTGATTGAGCTAAGTATCCATTCCTTATATATGGATTTTACTTTTCTCACCACTGGCGGCTTCTACATACATATCGAATTTCAGACTACTGACGGCGGCGAGCCTGACCTTCGCAGGTTTCACGCCTATGAAGCTGTTTTTTCTCACAAAACCGGAAAGAAGGTTTATACTTATGTGGTTTTTTCCGGCGGCATCCGCTCTGCAAAAACAGAGCTGGACTGCGGAATCAACAAATATTCCGTAATCCCTGTCTATCTGAAAGACAGGGATGCCGACCAGGTATTCCAGCGGTTAAAGGAGAAAAAACAACGGAAAGAGGTTCTGACTACAGAGGACTTTGCTTTTCTTTCCCTGACGCCTTTGATGTCAGGAAGCCTTGGACGAAAGGACTCCATTAAGGAAGCCCTTCTCCTTGCCAAGCAGAGCAGAGAAACCGCTGCTGAAAAAGCTACTGCCATGCTTTACGCACTGGCTGACAAGTTCCTTAATAGCGCAGAACTGGAAGAAATCAAGGAGGTGGTTGCAATGACAAGACTTGGACAAATGATTTTTGACGACGGTATTCAGCAGGGTGTCCAGAAAGGCCTATCCCAAGGCATTCAGCAAGGCTTGACTTCTAAAAGCCGCGAGATTATTCTCCGTATGCTGACGAAAAAGCAGTTCTCCCATGAAGAGATTGCTGATCTGGTTGGCGTTTCTGTGGATGAGGTTGCCCGAATTGCAAGAACTTCTGAATCGGAATAATCTGATCCTGATTATAAGACAATTTTTCTTACAAATGATATCTCCTGCTTTATAGGAGATGCAAACTAAAAACACTCCGAGGAATTGAGAGAGTTAGAAAGTTCAAAACGGACTTGCTCCGCTTTGTTCTGTCAGCTCTCTCAAATATTTTTCAAAACAGACTCCCTGGTTTCTGTCCGTACCCTCCGCTACTGTATCTCGGATTGCTTTTGAGAGAAAACCAACGGCTTTTTTTACAGAAACCTCTGTAGGTATTCCTTTTACCATTCCTGCGCTTAACACAGATGCAAAAAGATCTCCTGTTCCCGAATAACTGCCGCCTTCTTTTTTTGCAGATATCCAAAAACATCCATTACTGTTTACAAGAAGATTCGCCATTTCATCCATGGTCTTCTCCCCTTCTGCTTCCAGGTCAATTCCAGTAATCGCAGCCTCTGCCCCATATGTTTCCACAAGGCTCCTTCCAATGGTTTCCACAGCCTCCATATATTCCTTTCGTGAAAGGCCGGCAAGCTGTTTCCATCGGATGTGCATTTCTTCCTTTCCATAAAGAAGCAGCAGAGCCTCTGTCAAATTCGGCGTGATCACAGATGCCTTTTTTGCAAGGAGACGCATTTTTTCACAAAGTTTTTTCGAATATATAGGGTACTCCGCCCCGTTGTCCCCCATAATAGGATCTGTCAGGATCTTCACCTCTTCTCTTTCAAATATCCTGATAAAATCCAGTACCTTATCTGCCTGAGAAGCCCCTGATAAAAATCCAGTATAAATTCCATCTGGACAAAACCCAAGCTGTTTCCAGGATTCCATCATAGAATCCATATGTTTTGTATAATCCTCATAAAAATACGTACCAAATCCGGTCTGTGCGCTGAGGATAGCTGTGGGAAAAGGGCAGGCCTGGACTCCCATAACGGAAATCACCGGAAGCGCTGCTGTCAGAGAGCATTTTCCCAAACCGGACAGGTCGTTGATCACTGCGATCTTCTTCAAAACTCTACTCCTTATCTTGCATATTTTTGTACTATGCTATAGAATAACATCAATATGTGTCTTAAAAAACTGCCAGTTTTCTCGTTTTTTCAGGGGACAGTTTGTCTGAAAAGAAAGGATCACAAACATGGATCATAAAAAAATATCACAAAAGCAAAATTATCTCTTTTCCAAAAAAGAAGGGCAGAGCCAGGAGCATCTCTATCTACAGGTATATCATTATTATAAAGATCTGATCATGAGCCGCCGCCTGCAGCCGGGGAACAAAATGCCTTCCCTTCGAAAATGCGCCCAGGAGCTGCGTTTAAGCAGAACTACCATTGAAAGCGCCTATCTTCAGCTTGCAGCAGACGGGTATATTATCTCCAAGGCACAAAGCGGGTATTATGTTACAGACATTGCAGAAAAAACTCATGAAGAAAAAAGAGCTTTAGCGCCTGAGGAAAACCTCTGTCTCTACGACCTCTCTTCTTCTGGAGTTGATAAAGAAAGTTTTCGCTTTGACCTGTGGCAGCGCTATCTCAAAAGCGCGCTGAGGCAGAACGACCGTCTTCTTTCTTACGGGGAACCTCAGGGAGAAGCAGATCTAAGACAGGCTCTCTGTGATTATGTCCGTGAAAAAAGAAATATTGTATGTTCCCCGGAGGATATTGTTGTTGCAGCAGGCGTCCAAAGCCTTCTCCAACTTCTCTGTCCTATGATCAGAGATAAAAAAACTGTCTCCTTTCCTACTCCCTCTTTTGTACAGGGCAGTACTGTGTTTGAAGATTATGGCTTTCAGATCTGTTATCGCAACAAGGACAGCGGCGTTATCTATGTTTCTCCTGCTCATATGACAAAATGGGGCGAAATCATGCCTGTTTCCAGAAGACTGGAGCTGATCCGCCACGCCTCAGAAAACAACAGCCTTATTATTGAAGACGATCTGGAAAATGAATTTGTGTATCTTCAAAAGCCAACTCCTTCCCTTTTCAGCCTTGCAGGAGGACAGGAGGTTGTTTACATTGGATCTTTTTCCAGACTTTTGCTTCCTTCCATCCGTATCAGCTTTATGATCCTTCCTCCGGGTCTTACGGATAAGTATCGTATCCGGGCAGCCCTTTATAACCAGACAGCCTCCAAAGCCGAACAGATTGCTCTTTGTCAGTTTATCCGAGACGGTCATCTCACCGCTCAGACAAGGAGGCTGAAACGTCTTTATTCTTCTAAGCTAAAAGAACTCCTCTCTGTTGTAAAGGAAACTTTTGGCAAAGAATCAGAAATACAGATTGGCGCTGCGGGAACAAGTCTTGCTCTGACTCTTCCCTTTTCCGATTCTGGAGAAGCCCTGAAAAAAAAGGCGCTGGCCCGGGGCCTGCGCCTGAAAATCTTGCAGGAGGACAGGAATTTCGTAACCCTGCTTCTTTCCTGTTCCTCTCTTCCTCTCTGTGATTTTCGCCCTGCTCTTGCTCTTTTAAAAGAAACGATTGCCAGCCCGTAAAATCATTTTCCATCTTGGAAGAAAAACTCATCAGTCTCTTCGGTTATCAATCATATAAAGGAGAGCATTGCAGATACAGGCGGCAATATTGCTGCCTCCCTTTCTCCCCTTTGCCACAATATAAGGAGCGCCGGATTCCATGATCAGTTCCTTTGACTGCACTACATTGACAAAACCTACCGGTACGCCGATGATCAGTTGAGGATTCAGTTTCCCTTCTTCTATCAGTTCATAGAGACGTACAAGGGCTGTAGGAGCGTTTCCAACAGCAAAAATCAATGGCTTATCAAGAGCTACCGCCTTATCCATGCTGGCTGTGGCTCTTGTTGTGCCGTTTTTTTTCGCAGACTCCGCCACATCCTCATCTGAAATAAAACAGTAAACCTCGCCGCCATAACGGGCAAGGGCACGTTTGTTGATCCCTGATTTTGCCATCTGGGTATCTGTTACAATGCAGGCACCGTTTTTGATGGCATCCATTGCTTTTTCCATCACATTTTCTGAAAAACAAAGATTCTCTGCATAATCAAAATCAGCGCTTGTATGAATACATCTTTTTACTACAAGCTCTGTACCGGGAATCAGTTTTTTATCTCCAAGCTCTTCTGTAATGATCTCAAAGCTTCTTTTTTCTATTTCCATTGGCTTTACGTTTTCAAGCTGAACCTTCATTTTTTGCTGCCTCCTATTCCCTCTTCCAGAATCTGGTAGATTTTTTTAATATCAAAATGTTTTCGAAGCTCTGCTGCAAGAATATCGTACTGAGTTTCTTTAAAGGCGGCAAAATCCACCCCTTCCATATTAGAAACGTCGATCCCCTTTTTTTCTCCCACAGCGCGAATCAACGCAAGAGCCGATTCTTCTCTGTCAAAAATTCCATGGACATAGGTTCCGCATACATTGCCATACACGGTTCCTTCTGTTTTTTCTTTGCCGCTGACGCTGTCTTTTGTCCAGGTGCTTGCCTTTGCCCCGAATTTCCAGGTACTTTCACCCATATGGATCTCATATCCAGTAAATTCCACGCCGCTTAAAGGTTCATACTCTCCCTGAATATCCAGATATTTTCCCTGTACCTGAGTACGTGTTTTCTTTTTTGCAAACACAGTTTCCATTGGAAGAAGTCCCATGCCTCTCATGGTTCCTCCTGCCTCCACGCCATATGGGTCGCTTAAAGACTCTCCAAGCATCTGATAGCCGCCGCAGATGCCAAAAACAAAGGTTCCTTTTGCCGCTGCTTTCAAAATCAGGGCTTCCATACCGCTTTCTCTCAGCCACTGCAGATCTTCCATGGTATTTTTTGTTCCGGGAAGCATGATCACATCTGGATTTCCAAGCTCTGACAAGTGTTTTACATAGCGCAGAGATACTCCCGGAATGCTTTCAAATGGATTAAAGTCTGTAAAATTGGAAATTCTTGGAACACGGATCACAGCAATATCAATAAGGCCGATCTCCTGGTTTCTGTCAAAACGATCCGTAAGGCTGTCCTCATCCTCCACCTGGATATCCAGATAAGGCGCCACTCCTACAACCGGAATATGACATTTTTCCTCCAGCATTTTTACTCCCGGATCAAGAATTGTTTTGTCTCCCCGAAATTTGTTAATGATCAATCCCTTGATCATTTCTCTTTCATCCGGCTCCAGAAGCTCCACCGTACCGTAAAGCTGCGCAAACACTCCGCCTCTGTCAATGTCTCCCACCAGGAGGACTGGGGCTTCTGCCACTTTTGCCATACCCATGTTTACTATATCTTCTGCTTTCAGGTTAATCTCCGCAGGGCTTCCGGCTCCTTCGATCACAATAATATCGTTTTGCTCTGCAAGAGTATGATATGCCTTCATAACCTCCGGCACCAGTTTTTTCTTATACTGGAAATAATCTCTTGCGCTCATAGTTCCCATAACTTCTCCGTTTACGATCACCTGAGAACCCACATCGTTAGTAGGTTTAAGAAGAATCGGATTCATAAGGACTGAGGGGGCGATTCCTGCTGCTTCTGCCTGCATAACCTGCGCTCTTCCCATTTCCAGTCCTTCTTCTGTAATAAAAGAATTCAGTGCCATATTCTGAGATTTAAAAGGAGCCACACGATATCCGTCCTGTTTAAAGATTCTGCACAGTCCGGCTGCCAGAAGGCTTTTACCTGCGTTGGACATGGTTCCCTGTACCATAATTGCTTTTGCCATATCAGTTTTCCTCCTGAATATTTTTAAGAGCTGTAAGAAGGCGGTCATTTTCTGTCCTGGTACGTATCGCAACACGGTAATACCCTTCTCCAAGACCTGGATAATTGCTGCAGTCGCGGATGATCACGCCTTTTTGGATTCCCTTTTCAAAAAGTCCCGCCTCTCCCCTGAAAAAGATGTAGTTTGCTTCAGAAGGATAGACAGTAAATCCCAAAGCAGAAAGCTCCTGCTTCAGATAAGCGGATTCTTCAAATACAATCTTTCTGCCTTCCTCCACATAAGAATATTCCTTCAAGGCCGCAATCCCTGCCGCCTGAGCCATAACTGAAACATTCCAGGGCTGCGTCACCAGAGACATTTTTTCCAGAAGCTCTCTGTTTTCGCAAAGCCCATATCCCAGACGGACCCCAGCCATAGCATACCGCTTGGTAAAGGCTTTCAGAATAAAAAGATTATGATATCTGGGAAGCTGGGCTTTTAGCGAATATCTGCCTGGTTCCCGGACAAAATCAAGAAAACATTCATCCACTACAAGAAGGATTTCCATTTCCCTGCAGTAGCGAAGAACCCGGAAAAGAAATTCCCTGTCTGTAAGAATTCCTGTGGGATTATTAGGATTGCACAAAAATACAATATCCAGATCCTTATGAAGCCAATCCAGGAAGTTTTCCTGCATGTGGAAGGTATCCTCCTCCCGGAGAAGCACATGCTCCACCTGGCATCCCACGCTTACAAGAGCCTGTTCATATTCCGCAAAAGTGGGAATGGGAACAAGGGCCCTTTTCGGACGGACTGCCTGACAAAGAGAAAAAATCAACTCTGCCGCTCCGTTTCCGCAGATAATATGTTCTGGATCCATATCCTCATATTCCCCAAGAGCATCCCTTAAAGGAGCATAGCCTACCTGAGGATAATCCTTGATCTTATCAAGACTTTCCTGCACTGCTTTTTTTACGCTTTCCGGCGTTCCCAAAGGATTGCAGTTGGCGGAAAAATCAAGACAGTTCTGATAAGTATAAATGTTTCCTCCATGTATGTGTTTTGTCATTGTTTGTCTCCCATGTATGAATATAAGCCTCAGGGATTTGTATCCCCATCTGCTTCCTTTATTTTTCTGAAATTGAATCGTTGCTGTGAGAAGTGACACTAAATCAAAAACTGCACTGCCAGTCTCACTCCAAGACACAGAAACACAGAAAGAAAAGAAGCAACGTACAAAAGGCGGTTGGCCCTTTTGATATCCTCCGGTCCCACCGGTCGAAGACTGTCGCCGATGGTAGGCTTTTCGTATAATTTTCCAAAATAAAAGGCATTTCCTGCAAGCTGGATTTCAAGAGCTCCGGCAACCGCAGATTCTGTCTGGGCTGAATTAGGACTTGCATGATTTCTTCTGTCTCTCTTATAGATACGGGCTGCATTTTTTCCGTTCATTCCTGTAAAGAAAGCCGCTGCAACCATAAGCCAGCCGGATATCCTGGCTGGGATATAATTTGCAAGATCGTCCAGCTTTGCAGCGCAACGTCCAAAATAAAGGTATTTCTCATTTTTATAGCCCAGCATGGAATCCATAGTGTTGATCCCCTTATAAAGAAACATCAGCGGCGCACCTCCTATTGCCATATAAAGCATGGGCGCGATCACACCGTCTGAGCCGTTTTCTGCAACCGTCTCCACTGCCGCCTTGGTCACGCCTTCCTCTGTCAGCTCTTTTGTATCACGGCCTACGATCATGGAAACTGCGTATCTGGCCTCCTCTATAGTACCGTTTTGGAGACGGTCGTACACCTTCATGCTCTCGTCCTTTAATGATTTTGTGGCAAGAAGCTGATAACACCAGAAGGTTTCCAGCAAAACTCCCGCCACAGGAACATTTCTGTAAAGGACAAATAAAAGAACCCCGGGAATCCCGAAAGAAAAAACACAGATAAGAATTACCTCGAAAAAACCTCCAATCAGCTCTCCTTTTTCTGTTTTGGGAAAAATCTTTCTAATTCTTTTTTCAAAAAACCCGATCAGATTTCCAATCAGGCATACCGGATGGTACAGCCACCTGGGATCTCCGATCAGAAGGTCTAGTAAAAACCCTGCTGCCAGGGCAAATGTATGATAAAACAAAATTTCCTCTTCCCGACGCGCTTTATCCTATTTTTCTGCGCGTCTTAATTTTTTTATATTCCAGACATTTTTTCAGAAAGGCTTCTGGTATTTTAGGATTTCCAAAATAATATAGGTGGGGAAATCCTGCAAGCAGGTTGTCTGTTCCATGAATACAGTCCCACCCTCTTTTACTTTGAGGCTTTATAGCATAAAAATCCTCTCCACAGTTTTCTGAATCAAAATAGTGAAATTCATGAGCCGGAATCTCCCCCAGATCCTCCTGTCCAAACACTGATTTTTTCTGGGACAAGGTTACGTAGCCGAATCTGGAAAGCCTGGGCGTACGGAACACACGATTTTTAATTACCCCTGCCATTTTGCGGATATTCCCCTCTATATCTTCCATTTCCTCATGAAGATACATAAAGCCTCCGCACTCTGCCATACAGGGCAGGCTTCCTTCCAGCTTTTCCCTGATCTCATTTCTCATAGATTCATTTTCTTCAAGAGCTTTTCCATTTAATTCCGGGTATCCCCCATATAGAAGGAGTCCATCCAGATCTTTTGGAAGACAGCTGTCATGAACAGGAGAAAAATAGATCAGTTCCGCTCCCATTTCTTTTAAAATGCGGAAATTATCCTCATAAAAGAAACAAAAGGCCTCGTCACAAGCTACGCCGATCCTTACAAGCTCCTGGGTCTTATAGGAAATTTCATAAGAAGCCTCTTCCATGTCCGGTGCAGAATCAGCAAGAGCCAGTATTCCATCCATATCCAGGGTTTCCTCCAGAATACCGGAAAGTTTCTGAAGTTTTTTTTGAAGTTCCGGGATTTCGTCCGGCAGAACGAGTCCCAGATGGCGGCTTTCGATCACACAGTCTTCTACAGTCGGCACATAACCAAATACAGAAATCCCCAGTTCTTTTTCCACCAGCTCTTTCATCCTTGGATAAAGCATCGCAGACATCTGATTAAAGATCACGCCTTTTATGCGACTATCTTTTCTGTATTCCAAAAATCCTTTTATGTATGCAGCCAGAGAAACACTCATTCCCTTACTGTTTACAATAAGGATCACCGGCGTATCTGTAACAGACGCCAGATCATAAGCGCTGGCTTTTGTGGTGGTTCCTCCTACGCCGTCGTAAAATCCCATTACTCCTTCCATGACAGAAATATCAAACCCCTGTGCATTTTTCTGAAAAATAGCTCTTGTTATTTTTTCTGAAGTAAAAAAAGTATCAAGATTCCTCGCTCTTGTGCCAATCACCCGGCTATGGAACATAGGATCAATATAATCCGGCCCGCATTTAAAAGAAGCTGTTTTCAGCCCCCGATCAACAAGGGCCTTAAGCATCCCGCAGGTGATCAGAGTTTTTCCGCTTCCGCTGGCTCCTGCCGCCAGAAGTATTCTCGGTATTTTCATCCTCATCCTCCTTTAAAAAGCCGCCTGTATAGTTATGATATAAATAGGGTTTTCCCCCATCATCATATGATAGCGTCCAATGGATTTAGCGTGGGAAACTCCAAGCTGCACCATTTCTGTTTCCCATGAAATATTTTCATTTTCAGCTTTAATCTCACGAATACATTCCAAAGCCTCGCTGACTGTTTCCAGGGTAATGCAGTTAATGACCATACGGACATTTCTGTTTTTTTCAAGAAGAAGATATATGATTTCCTTTAGATTCCCAGAAGATCCGCCGATAAAGGCATGGGTAGGCGCAGGAAGATCCTTTAAGGCTTCCGGCGCAGTTCCTGCTATGATCTCCATATGATCCAGGGCAAATTTTTTCTTATTTTCCTGAAGAAGAGCCAGAGCGTCTTCTTTTTTTTCAACGGCATATACCTTTCCTTCCAGTGTTCTTAATGCCATTTCCACAGAAACGGAACCTGTTCCTGCCCCTACGTCATAACAGATAGAATCAGCTTTAAGGCCAAGTTTTGAAAGGGAAACTGTACGAACCTCTGCCTTTGTCATAGGCGCTTTTCCTCGAATAAATTCTTCATCTGCCAGTCCATGGGTGGATGGAAATATCTCTGCGTCTTCATGATATGCACACACTACGCTTAGGGAATCGCCTTCATAATCAGTAAGATCTTTTGCTTTTTTTACAAAAATCTTTTCATTTTGGTAAGAAAGGTTTTCTCCCACATAAAGAAGCACCTCTCCCATACCGTATTCTGTCAATTTTTCTGCAAGCTCTGCCGTCCCTTTTGCTGTTCCAAGAATGGCAAATACTTTTTTGTGAAAACGGATCATGGACACAAGATTGCAGACCTTACCATGAGCGCTGACAATCTTTGCATCATCCCAGGAAAGACCGATCTTTGCCATAAAATATACCACAGAAGATATTCCACAGATCACCTCGGTCTTTGGTCCAAGAAGGGTCAGAAGCTTCTTTGCCCCACTATAAAATCCCACATCGCCGGAAAGGGCGATCACCACTTCTCTGTATTCTGGGTGATTCTGGATATATTCCATGATCTCATCGCTTCTGTATTCATAAAAAACTGCCTGGTGAGGAAGACGCACCCCGTCCACCATTCGTTTTGCCCCAATGATCAGATCTGCCTTTTCCACAGCGTTTCGACCCTGGATGGTCAGAGTTTCCTTTGTTCCCATTCCAATACCCAAAAGGGTCACATGGGGCTTTATAGAAAGACTGAATTTTTCTTTCAGCAGAAAAAAGGCCTCACCTAAAGTAATTCCTTCTTCCTTTAAAGGCCGTCCGATAATCACCGGCACAGCATGGCAGGAGGCAGCAGCCTGAAGTTTTTCCATAAAGCCTCCTGCTTTTCCAGAATCCTTTGTAACAAGATATCTGCAATCGTACTGCCTGAGCATGGCCTCGTTTAGTTCTCTGGAAAAAGGCCCTTGCATGGCGATCAGATTTTTTCCCTCAAATCCCAGTTCCCTGCAGGTATCAATTACAGAAGGAAGAGAAAGAACTCTGGCAAAAAGCCGTTTCTCATATCCTGGAACTTCCGTAAAAATTTTCAGTTCCTTGCTTCCTGTTGTAAGAAGCACATTACCCTCTGTGTTTTTTAAGTATTCTGCCGCCGCTTCTGTACTTTCTACATATACGGCTTCCTGGCTTTCTCCCTTACCGCGGATCACCCGAACATAAGAAACCCCTGTTTTTTCGCAGGCTTTTTGAATATTCACCGTTACCTCTGCCGCATAAGGATGAGTCCCGTCCAGAACAAGGAAAGGCTTTTCTTTTTCAAAAAGCTCTTCCATTTCTTTCTGATCAAGGCGTTTTGCCTGAACATGCAGATATCTGGTTTCTGTAAGAGATTTGGTTCCATATTCTGTAGCCACACAACCTAAAACACTTACCTGATTTTCTGCCAGAAATCGGCAGAGCTCATAGCCCTCTGTTGTTCCGGCAAAAACAATGGCTTTATACATTCCTGTATCCTCTTGGTGTTACCATTTTTCCGTTAATATTTTTTGTCTGAGAGTTTCCGATAAATACAGTGGTAAACATATCCACTTCTGTATCCCGAAGCTCCTTCAATGTCATAAGATGATATTCCTCTCCTTCTCTTCCGATCATGGAAACCGTACCGCAGACAGTTTCTGGAGATTTATACTGCATCATAAGGTCACAGGCCTTCTGAAGGTAGTCATGGCGTTTTCTGCTGGATGGATTGTAAAGGCAGATCACAAAATCAGCCTGAGAGGCTCCCAGAAGCCTTGCCTCGATCTTTTCCCATGGGGTCAGAAGATCGCTGAGGCTGATAAGGCAGAAATCATGGATTAAAGGAGCCCCGAGAACTGCCGCTCCCCCAAGAGCTGCCGTAACGCCCGGAACAATAGTAAGCTCTACATCCGGATACTTAACCCCCACCTCATACATCAGTCCTGCCATTCCATATACCCCTGCGTCGCCGCTGCAGATCATGGAAACGACTTTTCCTTTCTTCGCTTCCTCAAAAGCAAGAACACAGCGGTCAACTTCTTTTTTCATTGGAGTAGTCAAAAATTCTTTATCCGGAAACGTATCTTTTACAAGATCTACATACACGGTATAACCAATGATCACATGGCTTTCTTTTAAAGCCTCCATAGCGATCCCTGTCATCTGATCGCAGCCTCCCGGCCCAATTCCTACTACATATATTTTATTCAAAACGTACCTCCCATTTTCGGACTGCCAAAGCGGCAGTCACTCCATTTTCGCTGATTTTTCTTTTTATCAGTTCTCCGTTATCTGAAAAGCGCACAGCGCTTCTCTCGCACACATTATCTACTCCTGTGATTTTTTTTACAAAAGGTGAAGGGGTAAAATCCCCCGAAACCTCCATTAATTCTTCCCCTTCATAAGTGATAAAAGGAAGATTCTTTTCTTTTGCAAAAGCAATCAGTCCTGGCTCCTCTTTTTTTATGGAAATGCTGGCAAGAGCTTCCGCTGCCTGTGGAAAAACTCCTGTTTCCACAAAGCATTTCTCCGCTGCTTTTTTTATTTCTTCCATGTCCTTATTCTTCCTGCACCCCATGCCTATGGTCAGGATTTTGGGAATCACCTGAACGGTAGACGCAAAAGGAACACAGTTTTTATGTATGGTGACAGCAATGCCTATTTGGGGTATATCCGAAGCCTGATCCTGGCAAAAGTCTGCCATATTTTTATCTTCTATATTTCTCTTCTTTCCAGACAAATCACAAACTGTAAGTCCATCAGGTAATTTGCCCTTATATGGAAATTCACTGTAAAATCCTACGGTTTCTCCAGCAAGAAGAGCGGCCGATACTTCTTTGGCTGCTTTCATATTGTGAATCTCACAATGATTCTTTTTTGCAAATACGTCCACAGCAAACCGACTGTGCAGGTCTGTTGCTGTTGTGATCACCGGCTGTGCATCCAAAATCCTGCTGCAAAGAGCAGCCAGATCATTGGCTCCGCCAAGATGACCTGACAGCAAGGAAATCACAAATCTGCCGCATTCGTCAATTACAAGAACTGCCGGATCTGATTTCTTGGACGCTACGTAAGGAGCAATACTTCGTACTGCAATACCGCAGGCTCCCACAAAAACGATTCCGTCGTCCCTGGTAAAGCGGTCTTTGCTCCATTCTCCCACACTTTCTTTTATGGAATCTTCCAGGTATTTGCTTTTTGCCGCCAGAGAAACATCATGGCCTTGTTTTTCAAGTCCGGTCTTTAGCTTCTTCGCTGTAACAAATCCGGTCATACTGAAACAGATGATGGAAAGCTTCATATTCTGCCCCCTGAATTATTTAGACGCCTTTCGAAACTCTGTTGTAAAAGAAGGATCGTATAATTTGGAACGGTCATAATGGGCCGCCTTAACCGCATCTCCAATGATCATAAGAGCTGTCTTTGTTATATTATTTTCTGCCGCTGTTTGTGCAAGGGTTCCTACTGTGCAGATAAACTTTTTCTCATCCGGCCAGGTTGCCTTATAAACAATAGCCGCAGGCGTATCCTCCTGATAGCCTCCCTCGATCAGTCTTTTGCTTAATTCTTCCAGCATTCCTGTACTTAAAAATACAACCATAGAAGCCTGATGAGCTGCAAATGACTGAATACTTTCTTTAGACGGAACCGGCGTCCTGCCTTCCATTCTTGTAATGATCACACTCTGGGAAATATCAGGAAGCGTATATTCCAGATCAAGAGCGCTTGCAGCGCCGCAGAAGGAGCTTACTCCAGGACAAGAATCGTAGGGTATCCCCTTTTCATCCAGAATATCCATCTGCTCACGGATAGCGCCGTAAATACAGGGGTCTCCTGTATGAAGGCGAACCGTTGTCTTGCCCTCTGTCTCTGCCCGTTCCATAACGGAAATCACTTCCTCAAGAGTCATTTTTGCGCTGTTATAAATCGTGCATACGTCTTTGCTGTATTCCAAAAGCTGAGGATTCACAAGAGACCCTGCATAAATGATCACATCTGCTTCTTCCAGATATTTTTTTCCTCTGACTGTAATAAGATCCGGCGCTCCCGGTCCTGCTCCCACAAAATGAATCATCTCATTTTTCTCCTTTTGTTAGTTTTTGAATCAATTCCGCTGCATGTGCCGTCTGTCCCAGATATCCGTATTCATTGGAAAAAACCACCGCGCCAAGAAGAATCTGGCTGTAAGAACGATGGTCCAGATAGAACTGGATTTTCTCCATAAGAATTTTCATGGTTTCCTCCAGGATCCCATGATCTTTCAGAACAGACAAGGCCTCGTCTGTAGTATTGCAATCCAGAATCTCCTTTGCACAGGTCAGGCTGCCTCCCGCACGTACAGCTCCTGCACAGAGAACCTCCATCCTTCCGTCCGCACAATGAGAATGGGTATTCATGATTCCTGCTGCAACTTTTACAAATTTACCGATATGTGAAACAAAAAGGATTCCTTTTGCCTCCATATCTATTGCCATATCTATGGTTTCCCCTATGAAATTACTGCATTTCATGTTTTTTTCAAAGGGAAGCTCCATATGTTCTTTTAAATAATCTGCGCCGTAATTACCCGGGGTAACAAGAAGATATTCCTCTCCCATTGCCCTGCGCTGGCTCATCTCCACACGGATGCTGTCCACCAGGGCTTTTTCACTCATAGGTTCTACGATCCCTGATGTTCCCAGAATGGAAATTCCTCCCACAATGCCCAGCCTTGGATTAAAGGTTTTTTTTGCAATCTCTTTTCCCTCTGGCACAGATATAGTAATTTTCAGTCTGCCTTCATAATGAAATCTGTCTGCGGCCTCCTCCACAGACTTCAGGATCATGGCTCTTGGCACAGGATTAATTGCCGCTTCTCCAATGGGCTGCTTAAGCCCTGGCTTTGTCACACGGCCTACGCCTTCTCCTCCGTCAATAAGAATACGCTCTCTCGTACCTTGTGTCTCTGTTTCCCTTTTCATTTTATCCGGGTCAGAGGATGCCGGTATCTTTTCTACAAGAGCATATACCAGGATTCCATCTGTAGTATCCGGGTCATCTCCCCCATCCTTGCGCACTGCGCAGCTTACAGAATTTTCTTCCTGACGGATATCAAGAAGTTCTAGGTTCAGACAGATTCCCTTGGGAGTCATAAGCTCCACTTCTGAGATTTTTTTCTCTCCCAAAAGGATCTCTGCCGCACCCTTTGCTGCCGCAGCAGCGCAGGAACCTGTGGTATACCCAAAGCGCAGTTTCTTCTGATTTCGGATCACGTAATACTCTTCCAGTCCTGTCTTATGTGCCATATTCGCCCTCCTTATTTCCGTTTTTTATTATATAATTTTGACAGAAAAATGTCAATTTTCAAGGTCAAATTGCCGCATTATAAAAGGAGGGATCTTGTCCCTCCTTTTTATTTTCGTATTATTTTCTTTTTTCTGTAGGCAATGCAGGAATGAGTATAGTATACGGTAGAAGCAACCCAGATCAAAGCAAGAAGAACCACCGCAAAAACCCCTGTGTCATACAAAAGATTGGCAAGCATTGCAAAGACCATGGCTATGGGAAGAGCCTTTGCCAGAAACAGATAGGTATGATAAGAACTCTCATAAATCTGTTCTTTTTCCGCCTCGTCACAGCGCTCCAGCCACTGCTTCTGAAATTTTCTGGAAGAAGGATCCGTGTCATTAAACTCCGGTCTGGATAACTGGATCACCTTTACATAACGCATTTGCCAAATTCCCTCATAGAAAAAACAGATCACAAAAATAATAATGGCAACCATAAAATTCATAGCATTTTTATCAGATTTTCCCAAATATTTTCCCGAATATCCCATACTCACAACAAGAATGGATAACGCCATGGCAAGGTTACTGATATTCAGTCCAAAAGAAGCAATCCTCTCCTCCTGATATTCCAATTCGTCACATTCCTCATCTTCTGCATGGAGGATCTTTTCTGTCATAGCCTTCATTTTTTTCAATATCACCTCTCCAATTATGATTCCGCCTGCCGTAATCACTGCTGTCATCGGAATCATCAGATTCTGGACAAATAAAGCCAAATCTTCAAAAAAACGTCCCACAAGCTTTGTCTGCGTCCCAAACCATACCACAGCAAATCCCAACACGCCTCCTACAGCCATCCAGAACAGCATTTTCAAAGCAAATTTCATATTGTAGTTCTTTTTATTTTCTGCTGTTTTCATGATTCGTCCTCCTCATAAACAAAAATGTCTTCTACTGTTACCTGGCATATTTTTGCCAGCTTCAGGGCAAGAGCCACAGATGGAGAATAATCTCCTCTCTCGATCAGACTGATAGTCTGGCGCGATACACCTGCCATTTTCCCAAGCTCCGTCTGGTTGATCCCTAACGCTGTCCTGTGTTCTTTCAGGTTATTATATAGCGGCATTGTCTCATCCCTTCTTTTTCTGATCAGATTTTTGACAACTTTCCTTGTCATTTTTATCATATCATTGACAACTTTATTTGTCAATATAAAATGACAACTTTTCTTGTCAATAGAATATTCCAAAAACAAAAAGACGTCCTGTCCGCACTTTTCAATTTCCTGCGGACAAAACGTCTCTATCTGTATTGATTTAATAAATGATAATTGGATAACCGCTGTCAATGGTGTTGAAAATAAGGGCCGCCTGATCTGTGGGAAGATTGATGCAGCCATGGCTTCCCGCCCCTGACTTATAACGGCTTCCCCCAAAGGATGATTGCCAGGAGGCATCATGAAGTCCTTGTCCATAAACAAAAGGCATCCAGTATTTCACCTTAACATTATATCCATACTCATCACTGGTCAGCTCAAAAGGACTTGCCTTATAGGGTATAGGCCATGCGCCTCTGTAGGTTTCCCGCTCCGGCGTAGGAGCGCCGCTGACAATATCTGTTTCTGTCACAAGAGCTCCGTCCTTATAAAGCCATAAATGCTGATTGTCAAGACTTACCTCTATATAGCTTCCTGCCAGATCGTCCCGTCCATTTCTCTGAAAACCGCTGATTTCATAAACAGGCTCTCTGGAAACAGGGGTTCCTGATTTCAGATCCTCCATAAGCTGTTTCAGTTCTCCTGCCTGATCGATCCGATACCCATATTCATTTCCCGGTATAGACACATCATTCCCATAAGAAGTACGGAAGGTACGAGGAACATAAATCGTATTGTAATCTGCCGCCAGCTTTTCAATATAAGATTTAGCCGCTCCTTCGTCAATGGAAATTTCTGTACCGTTTATCTTAATCCAGGACTGGATCACTGAAGAATCAAGTATTTCCTTAGCAGAACCAAAGGTGTAGGTAACAGAAGCTGTACGATATTTATTTAACTGATCGTTCAGACTGTTAAGCTGCTGCTGCATTTCTTCTGTAACTTTGATCTCTGGCTGCACATAATCCTCTGCTCCAAGCTGGAATTTAATTTCTCCCACCAGAAGGCTTTTTTCAAATTCAGCCGAAAGCGCCTGATCCACATGGCTTAAAAGACGTTCTACATCAATCTGGTTTCCAAGAATATCTCTGGTAATGATAAAGGTCTTTTTTTGTTCGTCGTAAGAAATAAAGGCGTCCTCAGAAGCTTTTCTTTCTTTATTTCCAAAATGGGAAGGGTCAAGAGCCGCCCGCTCTGCCGACTCATCTCGCTTCACCTGATACCCGATGGAATAATTTACCGGACGGGCAAAAATCTGCCTGTCAGAATCCCGTTCTTCTTTTATAGCTGCAAGCTGGGTTTTCAGCGTTCCCTGGTCAAGAGAATATCCCAGTTCCCTTAAAGTGATACGCCTGACCTCGCTTCCGTCTTCCTGAAATGACACTTCCCTGTTTCCAAAAGTATCTACTATCTTCTGTTCTGCCTCTTCTACTGTAAGCTTCGATACTTCTGTCTGACAGATACGGATCGATCTTCCCAGTGTGTTCTTATCAACCATATAAATATACAGAAGAAATCCCACTGTCATCAGAACTGTTGCCCCAATACAAGCTCCCAGAATGATCTTTAATGTCTTTCTGCTGATTGTGATCTTTTTATTCATAGCCCATCCCTCTATATCTTTTGTATTCTATACATATGATCCATTATAATACAAATGGCCATGAATGTCTGTAATTTACAGGTTAATTTAAGGGAATCTAAGAAAATTTACCTACATCACTCTTATACCGCTTCTAAGACGCACCAACTTTTCTCCCATAATCGGCTTCATCAGTTCAAAGGCCTCGTCCCCGGTACAGTGTCCAGTATAAAATATGGTGTCATAGCCTGCAAGCTCCCTGGCATTGGCAAGAATCGTATCTTGTTCTTCCTTTGTGTATGGCGTTTTTTTCATCATATGGAAACCACTGATCACTCTTTTAGGAAGTTCATGATATAATTCCCTGTATTTATCCAGGATATTTAATATTCCGTTGTGGGCGCATCCTGAAACAAGAATACGTTCCTCTCCCTCCCGGATCACAAGGCACTGTTCATGATCAAAAGAATCCTTAACTTCTATTCCATTTCTTTTTACTGTAAGGGCAAGGTTGCTCTGAGGATAACACCGTCTTCCTGTAATATGAGTAAACAGAGAAAGCTGGTCATCTAGAACAAGGCCACCCTCTATCAATCTAACCTCTGGAAGCTCCAGAATTTTTTTATCAATGCCGATATATCTCTCCCCGTGAAAATAATCTGCCCCGGCAGTTTTCTGCATATAGATCAAAGCCCTGGGATTGATTTCTGCAAAAGCCAGAATACCGCCTGAATGATCATAGTGGCCATGGCTTAAAACAACCGTGTCTACAGCCTCCAGATCTACTCCCAGCTTCCCGGCGTTTTGAATAAAGGCGTCGGAGGACCCGGTATCAAGGACAATCTTATGTTTTTGTGTTTCTATGTACAGAGAAAGTCCATGTTCAAAAAGACAACCTTCCTGTTCACAGGTATTTTCTATTAAAGTAATGATCTTCATACCCATTCCTCCATTGACAGCCTTCCATTCCCTGGCAGTTTATTTATATTTTTTCTCATAATCTGCCAGTGAAGCAAGGGCTTTTTTTGACATAGGAAACAGAATAAAAATATTAAACAAGGTCATAAGACCTACGCCTACGTCGCCCAGATCCCATACAATCGTATATGCGGCAAGTCCTCCTACAAAAAGCATAATAAGAGCAATTATTTTATATCCTGTCTGGGAAACCCAGTTATCTCCAAACAGATAAGCCACGTTGGATCTTGCATAAAACAAAATCCCAATAAATGTAGAAAAACTAAAAAGCCAGAGCATCACAGCAATAAAGACAACCCCAAAGGTTCCCAGGTGGTAATCCATTGCAGCCTGAAGAAGATCCATTCCTCCAAGTCCATTTGTCATGCTTTCCGGTGTAAGAAGCATGATCATAGCCGTACAGGTACAGATCAGGATCGTGTCAATAAACACTCCTAAGGCCTGTCCAAGACCAACCTTTGCAGGATGATCTGTCTCTGCCGTCGCCGCTGCGCAGGGCGCGGAACCGGAGCCTGCTTCATTGGAAAAAAGACCTCTTTTTACTCCGTTCATAAGAACTGCGCCAAATCCTCCTGCCACTACCTGACGGATGCCAAAAGCCTCCTGGAAGATCCTTGCAAAAACAGATGGCAGCGTCTTAAAGTTTAAAACAATAAGAACTACTGTTATCAGAAGATAACAGCCCGCCATAACAGGAACCATCACGTCAAGAACCTTCACTGTTGCATTTTTACGAAGTACGATCACTGCTGCCAGCGCTACCAAAGCAATGGTACTGTATAAGGGTGGAATATGAAACGCATTTTCAAAAGCCGAAGATACAGAATTACTGATGACCTGGCTGATTCCGCACCAACAGATCAGTCCAGAAACTGCAAATAATACAGGCAGAAGCATATGTCTTTTTTTCTTTCCGCCTCTTTTTTCCTGAAGGTATTTATGTATGTAATATGCCGGACCTCCCCGGTATCCGCCGTACAGAGGATCTTTTTCTTTATAAAGCTGAGCCAGCGTTCCCTCTATAAAGGCTGTGGAGGATCCAATCAGGGCTGTGACCCACATCCAGAACACAGCTCCGGCTCCTCCTGCTGAAATAGCCGCCACAACGCCTACCAGATTTCCCATTCCCACTCTGGTTGCTGTGGAAACGATCAAAGACTGCATAACAGACAAAGAGCCTTTCTTTTTCCCTGACTTTTCCTCTGTTTTTTTATCTGGTTTTCCTGTTACCGCGCGAATCATATCCGGGAACAGCCGGATGGGAAGAAACCTTGTACGAACCGTAAAATAAATCCCTGCAGGGATCAGAATAATTACAAGTAAGGAAAGGGGAAGTTTCCCTCCTCCCGGCAGGGGAATCACGATCAGGTCCCCCCATAAAAAATGATAAACCGCCTCAATAACTGCTATAATCCAATCTCCCATAATCCCTCCTAATATTCTTGAACAATGATATCATTTAGTATATAATATTTTTTACAATTTGAAAAATTGATAGATTAAATGAAAAGCATCATTTTTTTTGATACTAGAAAGGACAAAATATGGAAATCCGTAATCTTGAAAGTTTTATACAGGTTGCTGCCCTGGGCAGTTTTACCAGAGCGGCAGAAAGTATGGGCTACACCCAGTCTTCTGTCTCTACACAGATCCAGAATCTTGAAAGCGAGCTGGGGATTCCCCTTTTTGAACGGATCAATCACAGTGTCAAGCTGACAGAAAAAGGAAAGGAAATCCTCTCCCTTGCCCACCAGCTTTTCCGCACTGTAGACGCAATAAAAAAAACGGCGGACAATCCCTTAAGCCTTTCCGGCCATATCAGGATCGCCGCCGCACCTTCTCTGTGCCACTGGCTGTTCCAGCATGATTTTGAACAATTTCATCAGCTTTTTCCTGGAATTTCCCTGGAGATCGTAAGCACCAGCACTGAGGATATGTTTGGTCTTTTGAACCGTAATGAGGTGGATCTTGTTTATACTCTGGATCATCACCTTTATGACAGAAACTATGTCATTGCCTATGAAGCTCCTGTCACCTGCCATTTTTTCTGCTCCCAAAACCATCCTCTTGCAAAAAAAAGTTCTGTTCCCCTGGAAGATCTTGTTCAGGAAACCTTTGTACTTACAGAGCGGAATATGAGCTATCAGAAACTTCTGGACGAATTCCTCACCAGCCGCTCTCTTGATATCAACCCTTTTCTGGAGCTGGGCGACACAAGTCTTATCGCCCAGATGTTAAGAAGGGGAAACCTGCTTTCTTTTCTTCCAGACTATGTGTGTGAATCAGGCGTTCAGGACAAAAGCCTTGCCCGTATTCATGTACCGGATCTTCATATCGAAATATGGAAGCAGCTTCTTTATCATAAGAATAAATGGATCTCTCCTGAAATCCAGTGTATGATCGACTATCTTGGACAGGAAGCTTTTCAGTGAGAGTTGTTAAAATCAGATCTCATACCAGCGGATCTCGTTTGCTTCCATGTGAAGGTCAAAGCTTGTTCCGTTGCCTCTGTAAACAGTTGTATCCTGAGGTTCATAGGTATTATTTACTACGCAGTATTTTCCGTTCTTTACGTAAGCGTGAACTTCTACATTGTAGTTTTCAGAGAACCAGCAGTGAAGCTCTTCTTCTGCAGAAGCAGACCAAAGTACGGATCTGTACAGAACACGGCTGTTTTCAAAGCTGTATGGAAGTCCGCTGATATAAACGCCGCGGCCTTTTCCAAATTCTTTTACTGCCATCTGCACTTCTTTGTCCTTCTGGATCAGGATTTCTGTTTCTGGAAGGGCAAAAATATTTTTCTTTCCTTCGCCAAAGTCTACTTCTCCCTCACAATCCTTCAGAATAAAGTGATCTCTGTGCTCATCCCAGTTGTATTTATCCATATTCAGGTTAAAGCCTCTTTCTTCTTCAACGCCAAGGATATCGTCAAGCTGGAAGAATTTGCCCTGCCACTGGTGCGCTCCCGGCTGACCTACTCCAATAAAGCCTCCGCCGTTATATACAAAGGAACGAACTGCAGTACTTATAGTTTCGTCGATCCAGTATTCTCCGCCGCCCTGGGCTGTGTCTGCATCGCCTACGTTGATCACTACGTCAAAATTCTCAAGAAGGGTCGGATCTGCCTTAATATCTTCAAAGCTGATAAAGGAAACGTCAAAAGGAGCTCCGCTTAAAGCCTCGATCACGCCGAAATAGGAATAATTCTGTTTGTGATAAAGTCCATGGTGTACCATGTGATTGCCCCAGGAACGCATTTTACCCCAGCAGTTCAAAACTGCTACTCTTTTTACGCAGTAAGGAGTAACGCCCTGGATATTATCGTAAAGAGTACGGAACTCCTGGCATACCTCAGTAATATAATCCACAAAATCCGGGAACTGAAGAGCCAGCTTCAGATATCCGCCATAACCGATTCTCTGGATCGGGCTTCTAAGAATAGCTCTTCTTGCTGTTACCCAGTTTACCTTTGCCTCTTTTACAGGATCCCCGCCTTCATGGAAGGTATCCGGGAAGAAATATGGAAGGAAACGTCCTTCTGTGTATTTTACATTCTTAATATCGCTGAACAGACGAAGAGTTGCTCCGTTTCCTACGCTTCCCACAACTGCGTCCAGTCCTATGTTGGCAAACTCGTCCATAAACGGTTCCATACCGATCCAGTGATCTCCCATGAACATCATAGCTTCCTTGCCGTACTCATGGACAATGTCTACCATTTCTTTTGCAAGAAGGGCAACTTCTCTTCTCTGGAATGCCTGGAAATCACGAAATTCCTTTGAAGGGATGCGGTAGCTGTTGTTCATATAGCCCTGGTCAATAATAAATTCTGGACGGAAGGCATAGCCCACTTCCTTTTCAAACTGTTCCAGAATATAGGGACTTACAGATGCAGAATATCCATACCAGTCTACATATTTCTCTCTAGCCATCTCATCAAAAATCAGGGTAAACTGATGGAAAAATGTAGTAAAACGAACTACATCCACATATTCATGGGTTTCCAGAAAACGACGGAGACGATTCAGAGAATATTCCCTTGTTGCCGGCTGACGCACATCAAAGGTCATCTGCGGCTCCACGTCTTTCCAGTCATTGACAACTGCATTATACATGTGAACCGGATCCCACATAATATAAGCCAGGAAACTGACCGTATACTGATGGAACGGATCTGCCTGAATGATAACATTGCCTGTTTCTTCATTGTATGTCCATTTTTCGCAAGGAACAGGAAGGCCAGTTGTCCGGTCCATAACCTCCCACCATCTGCGGATATCGTCTCTTGTATTTACGGCAAGCATATCTGGATAAAGGTGATCCATCAGATGAATTTCAAGCTGATCCATAACTGCAGTATGGATGGAAGTCATAATATACATCTGCTGAATTTCTTCCGGGTGAGCCTTTGCCCATGCGTTATCCTTACGTGTTGTATAATAGGTTGCATAAATCTTTGCACCTGTTTCTTTCAGCTCTGCCGGAAACTCTGTTCCGTCGCAATCGCGGATCGCATCTGCTCCCCACTCTTTCATAATGTCCAGCGTTTCTTTTATTACGTCCAGGTCTGTAGGGATCGTAACTCTTCCTGTTTTTTCTGCCATGTCTTTTCCTCCATAATCATTGTATAAAAATCTCCCAATTAAAACATTGTTTTTCTAACTATAGAATAAGCGTTTCCACTATGCAATTCAATTCTCTTTTTGCTTTGTTTTTTAGAAATCTTGCTGTAAGATTTTATTTATGATATGATATATACAACAAACTATTTTAACTTATTTAACAAAATTTCCAATAACATTCAGAGAGGATTATTTTATGAGCAATCGTTCTTTCCGTTTTTCTTCAGACCTCAGTTCTTCTGGAAATACTGTGCTTGTCAGTGCTTCTTCCTCCAGATATGAAGGAGACTGGTCCAGTATTCTCCATTCCCACAGCTTTACAGAACTATTTTATGTTCGGGAAGGAAAAGGAAATTTTCTTATTGGTGAAAAAGCTTTTCCCATAAAAAAAGATGACCTGATCATCATAAATCCTCATGTCCGACACACAGAGCAGTCAGATAAAAGCCAGCCTTTAAGCTATTTTACTGTAGGGGTTGACGGAATCTGCTTTTCCTTTCATGATCATGAGGACTTTCAGATTTTTAACTGCAGACAGAAAAATAAAGATCTCCTTTTTTATTTCCACTCTATCTTTCAGGAGCTTGATGAAAAGGCAGACGGTTATGAACAGATCTGTCTGAACATGCTGGAAAGTCTTACCATTCAGCTCAAAAGGATAACCGATTCTGCTTTCGAAGTCATGTCTGCAAAAAAATCCAGCCAGGAATGTGCTGCCGTTAAGCGTTATTTGGATTCCAATTATAACCAGCCCATTACTCTTGACGACCTTGCATCCATGAGTCATTTAAACAAATACTATTTAAGCCATGAGTTTGTAAAGTATTACGGCATCTCGCCTATCAACTATCTGAATCGCAAACGGATTGAAGTCTGCAAGGAATTACTGGAAACAACTGATCACGGCATTTCAGACATTGCCCATCTTACTGGTTTTTCCTCCCAGAGCTATCTTTCCCAAAGTTTCCGTAAATACTGCAAAATGTCAGCTGCCACATATCGAAAACTGATACGTCAGGCAGATCCTGCCAAAAATATAACTGTATTCCGCGAAAGCAAAAAAACAAACAACTGAGGTTCTCCTATGGACAGAACAATCACTTACCAAATAGAAAAAGCTGAAACAAACATACAAATTCTGGATTTTCTCCGAACTATGGGTTTTTCCAGAAATATTCTTTCTTCTATGAAAACTCAAAAAGAAGCCATTATTTTAAATGGCCATAAAGCCGGAGGGCGAACCCTTCTTTCTGAAGGGGATCACCTTACGATCCATGTTCCCGAAACAGGTGACATCGAAAATATCCCGCCTGTTTCCATGCCGCTTTCCATTCTTTATGAAGACGAAGATCTTCTTGTTGTGAATAAACCTGCTGGGATGCCGGTTCATCCCTCCATGGGAAATTATTGCAACACCCTTGCCAACGGTATCGCCTTTTATTTTCAAAAGCAGGGAATCTTTTGTCCTTTCCGCTGTATTAACCGACTGGACAGGGATACTTCCGGCGCCCTGATCCTTGCCAAAAACCCTTTAAGTGCAGCAATCCTTTATACCCGAATGAAAAAAAGAGAAATCCACCGTACCTACCTTGCAGTAGTAAAAGGGATTTCTCCTTCTCACGGAAAAATCTCCGCTCCTATTGCAAGAAGCGGAGATTCTGTAATCCAAAGATGTGTTGATTTTGATAACGGAGATCCAGCCATTACCTATTATGAAAGGCTTGCCTCCAACAACAAAGGATATTCTCTTCTGAAATTATGTCTTGAAACAGGCCGTACCCATCAGATCCGGGTACATATGGGATACCTTGGCTTTCCACTTCCGGGAGATTACCTGTACTGCCCGGATTATACATATTTTCCAAGACAGCCTCTCCATTCTTTTCAGTTGGAATTTGCACATCCTATCACCAATAAAGAGCTTGTTTTTCTTGCCCCTGTTCCAGAGGATATGGCAAAAGGATTTTTATGACCTGTTTTTTTCGTAAATGACAAGAAGACCTTTTAAAAGCAGATCCGGATCCCAGATCATATCCCGCTTGCAGTGAGGAATGATTTTTTTTGACATTCCTCCTGTTGCGATTACCGTTACCTTTTCTCCTAGCTCTTCCTCAATTCTATCTATGATACCGTCCACAGCAGCTGCATTTCCATAAAGAATACCACTCTTCATGCAATCTACAGTATTTCTTCCGATCAAGCGCTTCGGCTCTTCAATACTGATTCCACTTAACTGCGAAGCCCTTGAAGTAAGCGCATCCAAAGAAACTCTTACACCGGGAAGAATCATTCCTCCCATAAAGCGCTTTTTATTATCAACCACAGAAACCGTAGTAGCTGTTCCCATATCTACAATCACAAGAGGCACCGGATAAAACGTCATTGCTGCTACTGCATCTGCCACTCTGTCCGCCCCCATTTCTCCCGGATTATCCAGCATAATGTTCAATCCTGTCTTAAGCCCCGGTCCTACTACCATTATTTCTTTTTTCAGGATTTTTTCTGCAGCAAGCTTTGCCACATTAGTGATCTGCGGTACAACAGATGATATAATACAGCCTTCTATATCCTGTTTTTTAATATGATAAATGTCCAGAACAGTTTTTAGATCAATGGCATATTCCAGTTCTGTTTTTGTACGGACAGTAGAAAGACGTTCCACAAAATATGTTTTTTCGCGGTCAATACAGCCGACTACAATATTTGTATTTCCGATATCAATAGCTAAGATCATATTTTATCATTCCTTACTTTATTCTTATTTCACCGGACTTGGACTGACCTGGGCTGCCGGAAGAAGATGGGCACGACAAAGCGCCGCGCCTACTGCTCCTGTTACTATAGTAGAAGAAATCATCTCACAAACAGCATTGATTCCCACAAAAGCGCAACAGAACAGGATCACATTCTGACCACTGATCATTTCTTTTATATAAGAGGTATTTCCAAACATGGTGATAAGAGCAGTCATAAAAAACAGCGTATTTAAAAATGCAGAGAAAAATCCTGTCACTGCACAAGATACATAAACATTTGTTTTTTTACGCATTGCTCGGAAAATATATCCAAGACAGATTCCGTCCAAAAGTCTTGGAAGAAATCGCTGAAGAAACGCCAGAAATGGATTGATGCCAAAAAGCATGGCCCCCATGGCGCTGGTTCCGCCAATTCCAATACACTGTCCAAAGCTGGTCAGTCCGAAAACAGCGCCTGCAACGGCGCCCCCTGTTGGACCAAGAACAACTGCACAGATGGCAACCGGGATTACATTAAAGGACACTGCCAAAGGCCCAATATTCAGATATCCCAAAGGCGTGTATGCCATGAGAAGAAGAATGCCGGACATCAGTCCAAGCATAGTGAGCTGTGACGTGGTGAATTTCTTTTTTGTTTTCATTTTTTCCTCCTTGTTATCGTTCCCTCCAAAGGGATACAATACGGTGCGGAACTGCGGGTAGGTAGATTGAAATTTGCCCGCTTCCCTTTACATTAAGTTACACTTCTTTCTTCTTAATAGAAAGAATTTTATCCAGAATGACATTGGCTGCATCCTCCTTGCTCATAAGCTGAAGTGACGCTTCCTCATCCTGTGTAATCAGAGTCAGCACATTGGTGTCTCCCTGGAATCCGGCGCCTTCCACTTTTAGATTGTTGGCTGCCACCATATCCAGATTTTTCTTCACCAGCTTGGCTCTGGAATTACCGATCATATTCTGCGTTTCCATGGAAAAGCCGCATAAAAACTGCCCTGGGCGTTTATGTTCGCCAAGATATTTCAGAATATCGTCTGTTTTTTCCAGACGAAGAGTTGTTTCGCTGTCATGCTTTTTCATTTTTTCGTCAAAAATTTCTGTCGGACGGTAATCTGCAACTGCTGCTGCTTTAATTATAATATCCTGCTCCTCACTGACAGATGTGACTGCTTCAAACATATCCCTCGCAGTGACTACAGGAATTATTTTGATGAAAGGCGGCGGAGCAATAGAACAGGGCCCGCTTACCAGCGTTACCTTAGCTCCTCTAAGCATAGCGGCCCGCGCAATGGCGTACCCCATTTTACCTGAGGAATGATTTGTAATATACCGGACAGGATCTATGGCTTCCTGTGTGGGTCCTGCGGTAACAAGGATTTTCTTTCCTCTTAGATCTTTTTCCCTGGCAATCTCCTTTAAAATATACTGGAGAAGAACTTCCGGCTCCGGCATTTTTCCGGCGCCTGTATCGCCACAGGCAAGATAACCTACTGCAGGATCAATCACCCCAAAGCCATAGTGTTCCAAAGTTTTCAGATTATCCTGGACAATAGGATTTTCATACATATTTGTGTTCATGGCAGGCGAAATATATTTTTTACATTTGCATGCCATAACCGTAGTTGTCAGCATATCGTCTGCAATACCATGGGCCAGCTTCCCGATCACATTGGCGCTTGCAGGTGCAATCATTACCACATCCGCCTGTTTGGCAATAGATACATGTTCTACCTGAAACTGAAAATTCCTGTCAAAAGTATCCACCAGACACTTATTCCCTGTCAGAGACTCAAAAGTAATGGGATTGATAAAATTTACAGCGTTTGCAGTCATCAGTACGTGTACCTGTGCGTGAAGTTTATTAAGCGCGCTGGCAAGATATGCAATCTTGTAAGCGGCAATACTTCCTGTCACACAAAGAAGCACCGTTTTTCCTTTTAACATTCCGGTTTCCTCCTTTTGACCGTTTTTACGCTTCTTATTCTACCAATCCCATTTATGAAATGCAATGCTATTTTTTACTGTTTATATTTTTGTACACCCTGCGCCTTTGGTCTGATCCCCCTTTTCTTTTATAAAATATCAATGTATTCGCCGTTTAAGGCTTTGTTCATGCTGCGTACCGCACAGAATTTACCGCACATAGAACAGCTGTCCTCATGCTCCGGCGCCCTGTCCTCACGGATTTTCCTTGCCGTTTCAGGATCCAGAGAGCATTCCCACTGTTTTTCCCAGTCAAAGGTTCTTCTGGCGTCTGCCATGGCATCGTCCAGATCTCTTGCATGAGGGATCTTTTTTGCAATATCTGCCGCATGAGCTGCAATTTTGGAGGCAATGATCCCCTGTTTTACATCCTCCACATTTGGAAGGGCAAGATGCTCCGCCGGAGTTACATAGCACAAAAAAGCTGCTCCCGCTGATGCTGCCACAGCGCCCCCGATGGCAGAGGTAATATGGTCATATCCCGGAGCAATATCTGTCACAATTGGCCCTAATACATAAAAAGGCGCGCCCATACAAATGGTCTGCTGCAGTTTCATATTTGCTTCGATCTGATCCAGGGGCATGTGTCCCGGCCCCTCTACCATAACCTGAACGTCTTTCTCCCATGCACGTTTCGTCAGCTCTCCCAAACGTACCAGCTCCTCAATCTGACACACGTCGCTGGCGTCAGCAAGGCATCCCGGACGGCAGGCGTCTCCAAGGGAAATCGTCACGTCATATTCTCGGCAGATATCAAGGATCTCATCATAATATTGATAAAATGGGTTTTCTTCTCCTGTCATGCTCATCCAGGCAAACACAAGAGAGCCTCCTCTTGATACGATATTCATTTTTCTTTTATGTTTTCGGATCTGATCAATGGTTTTTCTTGTAATTCCGCAGTGAAGCGTCACAAAGTCTACTCCGTCCTCTGCGTGGAGACGGATCACGTCAATAAAATCCCTGGCTGTTAATGTAGAAAGATCTCTTTGATAATGGATCACACTGTCATACACAGGTACAGTTCCGATCATTGCAGGACATTCTTTTACCAGTTTTCTGCGGAAAGGCTGGGTATTTCCATGGGAAGAAAGATCCATGATCGCCTCTGCTCCCATATCTACAGCTGCCATAACCTTTTTCATTTCAATTTCATAATCCTTGCAGTCTCTTGATACTCCCAGATTTACATTGATCTTGGTTCGGAGCATGGAACCTACTCCATTGGGATCAATGCTGGTGTGAAGACGATTAGCGCAGATCGCCACCTGGCCTTTTGCCACCAGATCTCTGATCTCTTCTTCTGTACGATACTCTTTTTCAGCCACCTTTTTCATCTCCGGGGTAATGATCCCCTTTTTTGCAGCGTCCATCTGTGTTGTATATTCTCTCATATATCCTATCCTTTCCTATTATGTTTTCATTAATCGGTATCCATGATTTAAAGGCCCGTTTCCTTTTCCCAGGTCAAGCCCGGAGGAAAGCGCCAGAGACAGATATTCTTTTGCTTCCCCTATCGCTTCTTCTATACTCCGTCCTCTGGCAAGTAAAGATGCAATGGCAGACGAAAGTGTACATCCGGTTCCATGGGTGTTAGGATTATGAATCCTGCGGCCGTGAAACCAGGTCAGTCTTCCATTTGCATAAAGAAGATCGTCCGCATCGCTGACAGCATGGCCTCCCTTGATCAAAACAGCTCTGATCCCCTGGATTCCCAGGTATAAAGCAGCCTCCTCCATATCTTCTTTTCCCCTGATTTTTTTTCCTGTAAGGGTTTCTGCTTCAGGAATATTGGGAGTGATCAAAGATGCCATAGGAAACAGTTCTTTTGCCAGAGCCTCTCTGGCGTCCTCTTTTAAAAGAACAGAGCCGCTTGTAGATACCATTACCGGATCTACCACAATATTTTTCGCTCCATAATAACGAAGGCGGTCTGCGATCACTTCTATAAGCTCCCTGGAAAAAGTCATGCCAATCTTGACCGCATCTGGAAAAATATCTTCAAAAACTGCGTCTATCTGTTGTTTTAAAAATTCAGAAGAAACTTCCATAACTGATTTCACCCCAAGGGTATTCTGCGCAGTCAGGGCAGTCAGAGCGCTCATGGCGTATACGCCGTTGGCCATCATGGTTTTAATATCTGCCTGGATTCCTGCTCCGCCGCTGGAATCACTTCCTGCAATTGTCAGAGCTGTTTTCATATATGGATTACCTCCTGGATTTTTTTCTTTATTCTTCTTGTTTCCCCTTCAATATCAGAAGCGGCAAATACTGCTGAGACCAAAGCCATTCCTGCCATACCGCCTCCTGCAAGAGCAGACATATTCTCCATGGTGATTCCCCCGATAGCAACTGCCGGAATTTCAACTGAACTGCATATCTCTTTCAAAGTCTCTGTTGTGATACGGATTGCATTTTCTTTTGTAGAAGATGGAAATACAGCTCCCACACCCAGGTAATCCGCTCCTTCTCTTTCCGCTTTTTTTGCCTGTTCTTTTGTCTTGGCGGTAACTCCAATAATGAAGTCCTCTGGAACTGTTTTTCGGATATCTGATGCAGACATATCCTCTTGTCCCACGTGGACTCCGTCTGCCCCGCTCTTTAGCGCAACCTTTACATTATCATTAATGATCAGCGCTTTTTTGTAGCTGTGACAAAGGTCTGCTATCTCTCTGGCTTCTTTTAAAAACTCTTCTTCATCCATGTCTTTTTCCCGAAGCTGGATCAAAGTGGCTCCGCCTTTCAGGGCGGCTTCCACCTGCTGATATAAGGTCTGGCTTCCTGTCCATCTTCTGTCTGTTACTGCATAAAGCAACAACATGTCCTTATTGAATCTCATTTTCTCTCTCCTTAAAAGCCTCCAGATATTTAACCGGATCTGCCGTTTTCATAAGCCCGCTCATAACACAGGCCCCAAAAGCTCCTGCTTCTTTTACTTTTTTAATATTTTCCGGGGTGATCCCTCCGATGGCATAAACAGGGATCTTTACCTTACTGCAGATCTCCTTAAGAAAATCCAATCCCCTTCCCGGTATTCCTGCTTTGCAGTCCGTATCAAAGATATGGCCAACAGTAATATAAGCGCATCCCAATTTCTGGGCTACGAGAGCGTCTTCCAAAGAATGGCAGGAAGCGCCTAAAACAGAAAAACCTTTTCTCTCTTTTACTGTCATTTGCTCTAAAACAGAAAGGGGAAGGTGAAGATTCTTACATTCCAGTCTTCCTGCTACCTGTGGATAACTATGTAAAATACAGGATGTGTTGTACTTTCTGCATATTTTTATCACTTCCGCGCCAAGGCTTTCATATTCCTGTTCCGAAAGATCTTTTTCTCTTAAAATCATGGCTTTTGGATGCGCCCCGGCGATCTTCTCCACCTGGGCCAAAAAATCTGTACCGCAAAGCCTTCTGTTTGTAATACAGAGAATATCTGACTGTTCCATATCTGTATTTACCTTTTTATACATATAAATAATCATTCAGCACTGGCTGAAGCCCCTCTGTTTCAATATCCTGATACATGTCTGTAAGGCTTCTTCCATCGCAGATCTCAAACTGCTCGTCTCCTGCACCAGGATCCGCTTCTTTTTTGCTGTATTTACTTTCATGATCCCCAATTCCTGTAGAAACGCCTGCCGACACTTTGGTTGCCGCAATTTTTACAATACCATTTCTAAAAGAAGCGCTTTCTCTGGAAGAAACGGTAATACCTGCAAAAGGCATAAAAATACGGTATGCGCAAAGAATCTGACAAAGCTGTTTCTCATGAACGTCAAGAGGATTAATCTTTTCATTATTGATAATGGGGCGAAGCCTTGGACAGGAAAGAGAAATTTCCGCATGAGGGTATTTTCTCTGGAGATACCAGGCATGAAGCCCTGTGGCAAGGGCATCTTTACGAAAATCTGCAAGTCCCAAAAGGGCAGAAAATGCAACGCCTCTCATTCCGCCTTTAAGAGCCCTTTCCTGAGCGTCAAAACGATATGGCCATACTCTTTTATGTCCCATAAGGTGAAGGGTTTCATACTTATCCCTATGATAGGTTTCCTGAAACACTGTCACATAATCCGCACCGCATTCATGAAGATATGCGTATTCTTCTGTATTTACCGGATAAATTTCCAGCCCTACCATACGGAAATATTTCCGGGCAAGACCACAGGCTTCTCCTATATACTTCACATCGCTCTGGCTGCGGCTTTCTCCGGTGAGAATTAAGATCTCTTCCATACCGCTGTCTGCGATCACCTTCATTTCTTTTTCCATTTGTTCCATGGTAAGCTTCATGCGGCGGATATGGTTATAGCAGTTAAATCCGCAGTATACGCAATAGTTTTCGCAGTAATTAGCAATATATAAGGGAGTAAAAAAATATACGGTATTTCCAAAGTGTTTCCCTGTCTCTTTTGCCGCCTTCCTGGCCATTTCCTCCAAAAATGGTTCTGCCGCAGGAGAAAGGAGAGCCTTAAAATCCTCTATAGAGCATGTCTCATGCTCCAAAGCAGTCTGTACGTCTTTTGCTGTATATCGGGAATAGTCATAGTTTTCCATCTGTTCCATTACTTTGCCGCACACCTCTGACTGGATCACCTCCATACCGGGAAGATATTCCATATGATTTTTTCTGCTGGAAGGATCTGTTTCCAGGCGGTGCTTTTTTTCTAACGCTTTTTCTGAAAGATATTCAGAATCTACAAAAAACTGATTTTCCATGTCTTTACTCCTAGTCTCTGAGAAATCCTGTCAATGGATCTGAAGCCGCGGCCCCTCTTAAAAGCACTCTTCCTGTTCCCGCCAGATATGCCTTACGTCCTGCCTCAATAGCCTGCCGAAAAGCAGACGCCATAAGAGGAAGATTGCCAGCCGTAGCAAGGGCTGTATTTGCCATAATCGCTGCAGCTCCCATTTCCATTGCTTCACATGCCTGGGAAGGCTTTCCGATTCCCGCATCCACGATTATAGGAAGGTCAATTTCATCAACCAGGATCTGAATAAATTCTTTTGTCACAAGTCCTTTGTTGGAACCGATGGGCGCTGCCAGAGGCATCACGGCAGCTGCGCCTGCATTTACCAGATCTCTTGCTGTATACAGATCAGGATACATATAAGGAAGTACCACAAACCCCTTGTCTGCAAGCATTTCCGTAGCCCGGACTGTTTCCTGGTTATCTGGAAGCAGGTATTTAGAATCCCGCATGATTTCTATTTTCACAAAATTACCGCAGCCCAGTTCTCTTGCAAGACAAGCAATACGCACTGCCTCTTCTGCTGTTCTTGCGCCGCTGGTATTTGGAAGAAGAGTAACGCCTTTGGGAATATAATCAAGGATATTTTCCTGATCCTTTGTGTTGGCCCGGCGTACTGCAAGGGTAATGATCTCCGCTCCTGCATCCCGGACTGCCGCTTCGATCAGCTTCAGGGAGTATTTTCCTGATCCCAGGATAAAACGGGAATCAAATTCATGTCCGCCAATGATCAATTTATCTTCTTTCATGTTTATCTCTCCTTTTTTATATTTTTGTCTGCTTTTCATGGCTCTGTCTCTCCTGCAAGGATCCTTAAGACCATGTGAGCCTGATGAGCAGCGCAGAGCATTACTCTGGAAGAGATCAGCCCCATTCCATCTTTAATATCGCTGATGCCGTCTCCGCATAAATAAAAATGGTCTGTGATCTTTTTCGTTCGTATGGTATTTCCGCTTCCCAGACCTGCCATTCCTGAAGCTGCGATCAGATATTTTTCCTTCATATAAACAGACACCGCTTCCGCAAGCATGGCCTTTGATATTGGATCGTCAAAGGCTTCGCATATAATGTCCGCCTCTTTTAAAAGCTCTTTCACATTTTCTTCTGTTACCTTTACTTTGCAGCTCTCAGTCTTTACATAAGGAGCAATTTCTTTCAGATTTTCCTTCAGAGCATCTGTTTTATATAGCCCCGTCTGCGCCGCTTTATATTGCTGTCGGTGAAGATTTGTAATATCTACCCTATCTGGATCGATCAGGAGCAGCTTCCCGATCCCTGCTCTTGCAAGAGAAACTGCAATATTAGATCCCAGACCGCCAAGACCGCAGACTGCCACAACTGCAGAGCTGATCCTTTTTTGAAGCGCTTCTCCATGGCGTTCTCTCAAAGCTCTTTCCATCTCTTGTTTTGTGGGAATCATATCAGCCGCCTCCTACGAAACTTACCACCTCAATAGTATCGCCGTCCTTCAGGACTGTAGTGTCATATTCTTTTTTGGGAAGAATTTCTCCGTTTCTCTCCACTGCCAGCCGCTTTCTGTCATATCCGTTTTTTTCCAAATACGTTCCCACTGTCTCTCCTTCTGCCTCAATCAGCTTTCCATTGATCTTAACCATTTTATCCACCTCTTTTCCTTGAGCCCTGATTTTCTGCCTGATTTCCAGAATTTTTATAGAACAAAGCGGACAAGTCCGCCTCGAACTCCCTAAATCCCTCAATCCTTGAGGGGTGCTGGACATCTTGCAGATGTCCGTTTAGCACCGACCGAAATGGAATGTAGAACTTGTTCCGCTTTGCGCGCCAGATGCAGACTGCCATGGGCAGGCATATTCCGCATGCATCTGGTCGCATCCTCGCGGAGCGATTTTTGTTTATTAGGAAAGTTAGTACAGAATGTACTACTTTCCTAATAAATAAAAAAACGAGAAACTACCACTTTCGGTAATTTCCCGTTATATATACACTTATATCCAGGCATCCCTACGTTGGCATTATCCAAATCAGGTTATCGGTCGAAGGTCATACCTTCCTCTCAGCCTGTCATACAAGCTCCCGTCTGCTTCATTTAATTTTCGTTTTTATTATATGCCCCTCTTTTATTGATTGCAAGAAAAATTTGACCTCAGCCCTTCTTTTTTTTATAATGACAGTAAAAGACTATACACAAAAGGAGACATCATATGAAAGATTACACAGAGTATATCGTAAGTCAGGCGCAAAAACTCATCTCCATTGACAGTCCTTCCGGCTATACAAAAAACGCCGCTGACTGGCTTATGGAAACCTACAAAGACATGGGATATAATCCCCAGCTTACCACAAAAGGCGGCGTCCTTGTGCAGATTTCTAGAGGAAATGGATCTGATTCCTCCGATCCGGCTTTTGGCCCTATTCTTCTTACCGGACATGCAGACACCCTGGGCGCCATGGTATGCGGCATTACTGACCACGGAACCTTAAAGCTTACCCCTCTCGGCGGATTAAACCCCAATAATACAGAAACAGAAAACTGCCGTATCATCACCCGTGAAGGAAAGGTTTATACAGGAACCTTCCAGCTTTCCAATGCTTCCATCCATGTAAACGGAGACTACAATGACACCAAAAGGACTTTTCAGAATATGGAGGTACTCCTTGACGAAATGGTTTCCTCCAAAGAGGACGTCAAAGCTCTTGGCATTATGACAGGAGATATTGTGTGCGTTGATCCCAGAACTGTTGTAACGCCTTCCGGCTTTATCAAAAGCCGTTTCCTGGACGATAAACTCAGCACTGCCATCCTCATTGGCTACGCCAAATATCTGAAAGATGAAAATATCACTACCACTCGTGAAATCTGGCAGCATATTACTGTCTTTGAAGAAGTAGGCCACGGCGGCTGCGCTTCTATCCCTAATGGAATCACTGAGCTTCTTGCTGTGGATATGGGATGCGTAGGAGAAGGACTGGAATGCACAGAATACCAGGTATCTATCTGTGCCAAGGACAGCCGCGGTCCCTCTCACTATGATGTGGTCTCCGGCCTTATTACGGCTGCACAAAAAGCAGACGTAGATTTTGCCGTAGACGTATATCCTTATTACGGCTCTGACGTAGACGCTGCATTAAGCGCTGGAACAGACGCTCGTCACTGTCTCATCGGACCAGGAGTCTATGCTTCCCATGGTTATGAACGTAGCCACAAAAAAGGAGTGGACAATACCTTCCACCTTCTTAAAAGCTATCTTGGATAAT
>NZ_CALFLA010000068.1 GCF_937880195.1 uncultured Blautia sp. | reverse complement strand
TCGTCTTTTGCCTGTTCGGAGGTCAGACCGGAAATTCTTTCCAGTTCCTGTACTCCCTTCTGTTCAAGCTCTTCTACTTTCTTTTCTCTTTTCTGCAGTTCAGCAGCTTTTGCTGTGCATTCAGTCTCACGCTTTTCTACGATATCCGCTTTTTTATCTACAGATTCTTCTTTGGATAAAACACGTCTCTCATACTTTTGCAGCTCGTTTCTTCGTTCCTTGGTTTCTTTCTCCAGTTCATTTTTTGTACGGAGAGATTCTTCCTTCACTTCCAACAAAGCTTCTCTTTTTTTCGTTTCAGCAGTTTTTAAAGCTTCATCTATGATGCTTCTTGCTCTGTCTTCTGCTGTGCCGACAACCTCGGCGTCTTTTTTGGCCTTATTCTCGACAGCAAACTTGCAAGTAAGAGGAACCGCAATAAGCAGTGCGACCACTACAGCGACAATTACACTTATGATGATAGTTGTCACAGGAGCACCTCCTTATTTAGTTTTCATTGTACAAATACAACAATACAAGTTTAGCTGTTTTTCATAAATATGTCAAGTTTTTCTCCCTAATTGCTGCTATTATTTTTATTACAGTTTTTGTTATTGTTCATACATTTTCTTTTATTACTGTTCTTTACAGGTATAAACAACTGTTATTTCCATTTCTTCCAACACGGAAGAAATTTCCCCTGACCGGAAACCTCTTCTGGAAAGATATCCATACAAACGGCGCATTTCCCTCTCATCCAGTTCACTTCCAAAAGAACAGCGCTTCTCTACTGTTCTTTTCAGTAGCTCCCTCTCATTGGGATTCTCCAGTTCTACAGCTTCCTCCCATGCGGTTTCTGCTGTTTCCCGGTTGATTCCCTTTTGGAGAAGCTCCTGAAAAATCTTCTGGCGGCTTCTGTCATGAATCCGTCCCATGATATAATTCAAAGCATACCGGGAGTCATTGATATATCCATAATCTTTCACATAGGCCACTGCATCGGCTGTAGCTTCTGCAGAAAATCCAGACTGTATCAACTTATCTGCAAGTCCTTTCTCAGTGCGGTCCATGTGTTCCAGAAGCCTCATTGCCTTCTTTCGAGCCTGACGCCTCTCTTCCTGCAATTCCATCATAAGCAGTCCTTAAATAAGTTCCTCATCCTTAGTTTCTGCTGTTTCAGCAGAAGCCTCTGTTCCATCTTCTTCTGGAAGAAGATGGTAATGGATACGAACCTTCTTCTCGATCTCATCAAATATTTCTGGATGTTCCTTCAGAAATACCTTAACGTTCTCACGTCCCTGTCCGATCTTCTCTCCCTGATAGGAATACCAGGCGCCGCTCTTATTGACCACGGAACACTCTGAAGCCAGATCAAGGATCTCTCCCTCCCGTGAAATTCCTGTTCCGAACATAATATCAAATTCTGCCTGCTTAAAAGGCGGAGCAACCTTATTCTTCACAACCTTTACCTTCGTATGGTTTCCTACCATCTCTCCGCCCTGCTTCAAAGTCTCGCCTCTTCTTACATCAAGACGTACGGAAGCATAAAATTTAAGAGCCCGGCCTCCGGTAGTTGTCTCCGGGTTGCCAAACATAACGCCTACCTTCTCACGGAGCTGGTTAATAAAAATAACCACGCAGTTAGAACGGCTGATCACTGCAGTAAGTTTCCTGAGAGCCTGAGACATCAGACGGGCATGAAGTCCTACGTGGCTGTCTCCCATATCTCCTTCGATCTCAGCCTTGGGAACAAGGGCTGCAACCGAGTCTACGATCACAATGTCTACTGCGCCCGAACGCACCATAGTCTCTGTAATCTCCAATGCCTGCTCTCCATTATCCGGCTGTGAAATATAAAGATTGTCAATATCCACACCGATATTCTTGGCGTATACAGGATCCAGAGCATGTTCCGCATCAATAAAGCCTGCGATTCCTCCACGCTTCTGCACTTCTGCAACCATATGAAGGGCAACGGTAGTCTTACCGCTGGATTCCGGTCCGTAGATCTCAACGATACGTCCCTTAGGTACGCCGCCTACTCCCAGCGCAATATCAAGACCAAGGGAGCCTGTAGGAACTGCCTCCACCTGCATGTGAGCGCCTGACTCTCCCAGCTTCATCACAGATCCCTTGCCGTACTGCTTCTCAATATGTCCAAGCGCTGCCTCCAACGCCTTCTGCTTCTCTTCGTTTACCATTCTTCTGCTTCTCCTTGTATTATACTTGTCCGTTGTTCCAAACCTATGTTCGTGTTTTTCTTCTTACATGCTATTATAAATTTCATTTATTGTCAAGTAAAACTTTTCGACGTCTTTCCTCCCGAACTATAGTATACTCTGTCTCTTTTTATCGGATCCATGACATTTCCTTCTCTTCCAGAAAAAAACGGCTTCCTGCATAACAGCAGAAAACCGCGTTCTTTTTCTTATTTACTTTGATCTGATTTTTTCTTTTTGCAGGTGACGTATCCCATAAGGCCCATTCCCGCCGCCAGGATAAAAATACTGATAAACTGAGACGTAGATAAAACGCCCACCTGTCCTCGTATCAGATCTCCTCTGTAAAACTCCAGCACAAAACGTCCAATGCTGTAAAAAATCATATAAAAAGCCGCTACCTGTCCCTGGGCTTTTTTTCTTTTGGCAAGGTACAGAAGTATTCCAAAATGCACAAAATCAAGAATACTGGAATAAATCTGCGTAGGAACAAGAGCCACGTCGTTGGGAGCAAAATCTGAATTATGGAAGGTTATAGAAGGCCACCCTTCTGTTTCTCTGCCGTAGCAGCATCCGGCAAGAAGGCAGCCAATACGGCCAAATCCCTGGGCAAGGGCTACAGAAGGGATCATCAGGTCAAAATATTCCAAAAAGCAGAGCTTTTTTATTCTGCAATACAGCCATCCGGCAAAGATACCTCCAATGATCCCCCCATAAACCACAAATCCATCTGTCATTGTGCGGAGGATAAAACCAGGATCAGCAAGGATTTCTTTCCATTCTGTGATCCAGAACAGAATCCTTGCTCCAAGAAGCCCTCCCACAAGACACCAAAGCATCAGAAAAAACACATGATCCGAATCTATCCTTTGTTTCCTGGCCCTGTATTCTGCCACGATCCAACCAAAAAGCACTCCCACGGCAATCATCAGGCCATACCCGTACACAGTCAGAGGCCCTATTGTAAAAAGCTCATTTTTCATGGGAATCCCTCCATTCTTTCCAGATATTCTTAAGCATTCTGTTTCCTGTTTCATTTTTAGAACAGTCGTCTAAAGAATCGCATTCTCCGCATACGTCCATTCCCAGAACCCCTCTGCCGTCAAAAATCTCTCTTAGATATCCCTCCAGTTCATCAATCCTCATATCCCCCTGACTCCAGGAGGTAGACGCGTCCTCAGGGCACAGCACGTCCTTATCCACAGAAATATAAACAGGAATATCCTTTGGAAGGTTACGGAAAAAATCTGTCCCTTCTTTTTTTGCTGTTTTTATTTTTTCTCTTGAAAGGAACCTGACTTTTTTGCGAAGCATGGGATCTGTCTGGTCAAAGGCATCCTGATCCGGGCCTGCCAGTATCACTTCCCGGAGAAGGGGAATCTCTTCAATGGCTTCCGCCACCCATCCTCCGCAGGATAAAAGGCCGCCAAAGGCCGGAGGCTGCATATCCGTATGATTGTCAAACAAAACCAGGCAAAAGGGCTCCTGAATCTTTTGCAGCCACAAAAGACTTACGTAGTGATAATTTCCAGAGTCCAGAAAGTGTATTCCCTCTGCCGGAAACTCTCTGATAAGGTTCTCCAATGTTTCCTTTGCCTCATCATCACAATAGCAGTTACAGCCGGAAAGCTCCTGCACATCCACCCATGATACATTTTCACCTTCATAAAATTTTTGTTCTTTATAGGTTCCTGTAAAATTCATTAAAATCATATCTCTTAATTTTTCCATAAAGCCATCTTACCATGAACCAAATCCTGACGCAAGGTAAACTCTTCTTACATCTAACTTCCTTTTTGTT
>NZ_CALFLA010000067.1 GCF_937880195.1 uncultured Blautia sp. | reverse complement strand
TTTTCCGGGGTCTGCAACACCTCTATCCCCGGTTCAAATCCGGGTGGCACCTCTTCAAAGAGCCTTGATTTTAGGCTCTTTTTTCAATTCGTGTTGCATCTTGTGTTGCATTGTTTAATTCTTCGAAATGCTTATTAGCAAGATTGTCCATTTCTGTTGTTTTATCTTCTAACGCGTGACGATATACGGCTTTTAAGGTTCCGTCATTACCCCACCCACCACGCTGCATAATATAGCTGTCTGGGATTCCAAGAGCATGTTGAATAGATGCAGAGTAATGTCTGAGATCGTGGAAACGAAAATGGGGCAGTCCATTGCGTTTCAGGAGGCGCTTAAATTTATAAGATATTTCATTTGGCTTCATAGGAACAAGCCTTCCTGTTTTCCCTTTCCATTTCTGGGCTACAAAATCAGGATAAGAAATATACCGGTCTCCTGCATAGCTTTTAGGCGCCTTGATCGTAAATCCGTGATTTTCATTTTCTACCATGTTTTTACAGACATGCACTACATTCCCGATAATATCTGTGGATTCCAGTGCACAGATCTCACCTCGTCTCATTGGACCGAACGCTGCCAGAAGGACTGGGAGTTCCATGGAAGTACCCTCCACTACTCTAAGCAATGCCTTAATTTCCTGATCGGTTGGAATATATAGTTCCACACGTTTCTTTTTGGGAAGAGCTGTATTCAAGGCAAATCCAGGACGGTACACTTTTAGCACTGCAGAAATCAGTCCATGGATGTTCCTGACTGTCTTGGGGGATAATTTAACGGCTTCGAGATTGATTGCAATCTGAATTTGTTCCTGTGTAATCATACGAATACTGATATTCATTAAAGACTGAATATAATGTTTCCGTATAGATTTATAATCCATAATAGTTCTTGGAGAAAGAATATTTTCTCTTGAAGCAATATAATTATCCAAAGCTTTTCCAAAGGTGATATCATCAATTTTCAGAGCCATTTCTTTTTCAGCAGCCCACTCCGCAGCCATTCTTTCACATTCCCGTTTTCCTTTTGCTCCAGGAGTGGCGCATGTGAAAGACTTGTAGATTCTCTTTTTCTTCACGGATCCATCTGGTTGGATCACCTCTTCGGTGTGACTGTACACCTGGCAGCGCCAGGATCCTGACGATAGTTTTTTAGCAGTAGCCATAAAATCATCTTCCTTTCTATATTTAGGTATAAAAATAACAGCCATCGAAAACATGTTCCGATTGCGAAGGCTGCCCGAAGATGATACAATATTCTTGTACGTAAAATATGTATGCATCTTCGGATGTATAGGCCGTCTCGGTGCTGGTAACACTGGGACGGTTTTTTTAGCTGTTTTTAGTATGTGCTCCTGTAGGGTATAAATTAGGGGTTCGTATACCATCTATATGTTCAAACAAATCATCTTTTATAGGGGCACGCATGGGGTCTAAGATAAAATCAATTCCTTCTCTGCGCGCTTGCTTGGCAGCAGGAACAAAATCGCTATCACCAGAAATAAGAATTATTTGATTGACTTGGTGTTTGAACGCTAAAGAAGAAATATCAATTCCAATTCGCATATCAACACCTTTTTGTTCAAGGTTTAATTCTAAATCGTCAATAGTAAGATCGGCAGGAAGTATATCCCCTCTTAAGAGCTTTTTAGTGGGCTCGTGCTTGAGAGAATAATGTACTTGAGTATCACTAATCCTTCCCATGCGTAAAGCAAACTTTCTATGGTGTTTTAATTCTTTTAAAAACTCAGACATCCATGCATGATCAGGAGTTTTTTCTAAAGAAACAGTTTTTTGTGTAATTGGATTGTAAATATTTTTAGAAATAGGGGGACAATCGTAATAAAATATACGATATAAATATCTATTCTCATATTTATCCTGCAAATGTTTGTAGCAATAATCGTTTAATTCGTTTGCACGATCAATAGGAGATTTGTTACCCCATAACGATTTGGAACGTTTTCGATAAAAACCACCATCAACTAATATAGCAGTTTTTATCGGGTGCTTTACAAAATTTTTTCTGCTTTCGTTATTCATATATTCCTCCGGAAATAAAAAAACTCCTAGTTTTGTCGAATCCCTTATAGTGGGAAGACTACCGCTAGGAGTATGTTCATATACACATGATATATCAATTGTGGTATAAAAGTCAACCCTTTTTTGCAATTTTTAATTGTAATTTATAGTTTCCTCATTTTCTAATTTTGATGAGGAGTTTTGGTTATTGATTACAGGTTAGATTTCTAAATTAAAGGATGCAGTCTGTTTGGTATCAGTTCCGTCATATTGACTTACATTAATTTTGAAGTTTCCAGGGTTATCAACTCCGATGCAGGCCTGTCCCTGACAGCTTGCACCAACAGGTGTTTCCTGCGGATATAATGTGATATCGCCAGGATAAGAGTATCCCATCTTTCCGGCACTGTCTACAATGCTATCCTCCATACTGAGGTAAAGGCCATCAGAATATTCTGATTCATACCCGAGGTTTTCGTATGTATATGTAACGATATATACAGCTTGCGGCTGCTTGTCTGAAAACTCGTTTCTTTCCTGAACTTCTTCAACAGAATCAACAGTTAATTCCCATTGTCCTTCAACAACCCAGGTTTCGCCTATTTTATATTCTTTCTGATTGGTAGAAGATGGGATTTTGGCAAGTGCTTCATCCAATTGCTTTTGCAGATCAGCAACCTGAGCTTCCAACTCTGCGATACGGTCGTCTTTTTCGTCTGCATATACAGGTGTAAAAGGGACTGCCAAAAGAGATGCGGTTAATAATACGGTAAAAAATTTCTTTTTCATAAAGATACCTCCTAAAAATATTTTTAAAACGCCGAAGCGAATTAATCCAATTTTAATTTAATCAATCTTTTATTATATCCTGTAATGCGGGATATCTGATCAATTGAATACCCCATCTCCTGATATTCAGACAACACTTCATCCGGAAACAGAAGTTCCATAGCAAACAGATCAGCTTCTCGTTCGTATCTGGCTCCATTGAGCTGCGTTCTGGTATCCATAAAAATTGCATTTGCTTTTTTATGTAAAAACATATGTCCAAGCTCATGAGCCAGAACAAAACGCTTTTCGGAATCTGATAACCGATCATCCAGATAAATAATATTATTACGCTGGAAATATTGATAAAAGCCTCGCACACCATCCAATGGATAATGCACAAGGATAACATTTAAGCCCCGGACAATTTCAAAAGGGTCGCGGCTCTTAAACATACGGGCGATTTTATTCGCCTGTTTTTTGACATCCATACGCGTCAGTCCTTCTTATATTTCTTAGGTGTGTATTTCTCCTTGTTCTTCTTTTTAGCCAGTTCCATACCTATTTGCATAGCGGAAAGGATAGAATCAATAGCTTCCGGACTGGCCGGATCTCCGTCAAACATTAACCCTTCCTGATTCATAAGCTGTTCTCTGGTTTGCTCCAGAATCTTTTCAATATCTTTTTCATCTTTTGGGGTTAATTTTTTTTCATGACTTTCTTCGCTAATATCCCCTGTCATTAAATAATCAATGGTTACTCCAAAATAATCTGCTATTTTTTGTAAGGTTTTTGTTGTTGGTGTGCTTCTACCGGATTTCCAATTACTTAAAGCCGTTTGTGTAACACCAGCCTCTTTAGCAACTCTGTAAGGAGTAACACCGTATTTTTGTAGAAGTTGCTCAAATACTTCGTACATAAATTGTGCTCCTTTCACAAAGATAGCATACTTGCGCAAAAGTTAGTAAAAAGTACTTGACTACTAACGGTAAAGGATGTATTATTTACTTACGCAAACGAAAGCAAGCGTATAAAATAATTTCGAGCATGTTATGCTTTCTTTTATAAGATGTAGTGGTTTTGTAATTGAAAGTATATCACAGCTCGAAAGTAATTGCAACATATTTACTTATGTTAGGAGGTGTAAAAGTGTACGAAAAATATAAGGCGTTATTGGATAAAACTCACAAAACGTCATACCAAGTCTCAAAAGATACAGGAATCAGTCAAACTGCTTTTTCTAATTGGAAAACAGGGAGATCTGAGCCAGGGCTAGAAAGTATAAAAAGATTATCAATGTATTTTGGAGTTCCGATTGAGTATTTCCTGGAAGACATAGCGAGGTGAGAAAAGTGAACCGGAAAAAAAGAAGAACAAAAGAAATATTGTACAACTACATGGAAGTTCTGGCAAAGAACTACAGAAATATAGAGCCGGAAGAAATGACCGACTCTATATGCAAGATTTACGACAGATTAAATGGAAGAGTCTTTAGTCGCAGAAGTATTGGAATGGTGTTTGATTTTGTGGTAGTGAATCTTTTTGTATGCATCGCGATACTTGTCGTAAATCTCTTCCGGAGAAAGTCCGGATAAATCCTGATTCTGAACGTAAAGGAATGCAATTGCTTCCTGGTCGTTCGCAGGAAATGAAGAAAGATTAATTTCAGACATAAAAAACTTCCTTTCATAATACTCGGCATTGGCAGATGCCTGTAAGTAAATTATAGATGGGAGAATATGGGAAATCAATGGAAAATACCGACAAATTCTTAAATCCAAGGCTGTCGGAAGAGAAAGACTAACTATTAAAAGTCAAGTCTAAAATGAAAGTTTTTGAATGAATTGCAGAAATGCATTTCAGATATAATTGAACCTTGAAAACTGCATGACAAACAGAGTGTCATTGCTGGCACTCTAAAAGGGAATATTTACAGAAAAAAGTTAAGCCGTTGGCAGATATGCTTTTCCTGATTTCTCCATTGCAAAAATTAAGCGCACAAGCTTTTTAGCAGCATGGGATATGGCAACATTATAATGCTTGCCTTCAGAGCGTTTCTTTTCAAGATATGCACCAAAAGATTTATCCCAGTGACAGACATATTTTGTGGCATTGTAAAGGGCATACCGAAGGTATCTGGAACCTCGTTTCTCCATATGGGAATAACAGTTATCTAACTGTCCGGATTGATAAGTAGAGGGAGACATTCCTGCATATGCAAGTATTTTATCCGCGGAATCAAAACAACTGAAATCCCCAATTTCAGCAAGGATCATTGCTCCCATCCTGTAACTGATGCCGGGAATTGTAAGGATTGGCGATTGGATTTTTTCATCCATGATTCGTTTGATGGCTGCTTCGATTTCATCAATCTCAATCGTTAATTCCTGAATGAGTTTAATGGTGTGTTTTAATTCGAGAGATTTGGCAGGCATATAGGAACCGATGGAAATTTTTGCAGCGTTACGAAACGTGATGGCAGTATCTTTCCCGTATTTGCCCTTAGAACTCTCAGAGAGCAGGTTGGAAAGCCTTGTAAGATGTGCATTTGCAACAGCATCTGCACTTGGGAATTCAGAGAGCAAAGCATAAACGGATGCCAAATGAAGCGTAGGAACAAGTTTTTCCAGTTCCGGGAAAAGAATGCAGATAAGCCTTGAAACAGAACTTTTCAGTTTTGCCCGTTCTTTGACCTTATCAAAACGATAACGGGTGAGTGACTTTAATTCCTCATTGTGGTAAGATGTATCTGAGTAGGACTTTAAGTTCATGTCAGACATCATCATAGTGGCAATGGTACGGGAATCAACTTTATCCGTTTTCGTCTTTCTAAGGCTGAGACTTTTTCTGTAAAGATTTGTGTGAAGCGGATTGATAACAAAGGTGGTCAGACCTTTATCAAGAAGGAATCCCAGAAGATTGTAACTGTAGTGTCCGGTGGCTTCCAGTCCTACTTTTACTTTGTTTAAATCATCTGATACGGATTCGATTTTCTGAAACAAGGTTTCAAAACCATCACGATTATTAGAGATGGTAAAGGATTTAAATAATACTTCACCATCTGAGTTAGTAATAAAGCAGTCGTGTTTGTCTTTTGCAACATCAATTCCAACGTAAATCATAAGAAAACTCCTTTGAATAAATTTGATACTGTTTAGAGCCACAGGTACTCCTTGCGATTGTAACCTCGTTCTAAATAAACCGTCATGCGGTATCTAACTGATTAACAAATATACAAAGAGACTGTGGTTGTAGCCTTTCTAAAACCATCAAGTGGTAGGAGAACAGAAACAATCCACAGTATCTCCAACAGTATAGCATACAGTCCTTGGAGAGGGACTATAAACACTACTACTTTATAATACGAGGAGAGTGAGAGGGATACTAGAATCCGTAGGAATTATATTAAATTCAGCTGCAGTTATCACTATAAGCGCTGCATTATGCAAAATGGTTAAGAATGTGAGAAAAATAGAATCTGAAATGAAAGAAGACGTGTTTAAGATTGTCTGCAGGGTAGACAAAATAGATATAGAGACGCAAAGAAAGATACATAACTTGTCGGAAGAAGTAAAACAGATTCGTATTAAGAGTTATGAAGATAGGAAACCGATTCAAGATGCTCTATTTACAGATTCTATATTAATAACGTTTTCGGGAGGTACAGAAATAAAAAGCAGACAGCTAGATTATATTGCGGAAGTAGCAATAAAAGCGATTGCGTCCGAACTTTCGGAAGAAAGACGGACGCCAGAGATTATAGAAGAAATTTTGTACAGGGTGAAAGAGAATATTTCAAAAGCTGCTATAAAGATTTGATGTACTGATCTTGGAGGGTTTCGGAAATAACGCGTAATACTTTGTTGTGATCACGAGGTGCTGCATGACTTTCGTAGTTACCAAGATTTCCGTCAATTTTTAAACAAGGAAATTCTTCATATGTATGAGTTTCAGAAGAATATTTCACACGAAAGGAAATAGAACTGACTTTCTGATTGATCGTTTTATCAAAATCAATCACACAGCGATAGGATTGTCCTGGAACTAGAGAAGAACCTTCCAAATGATTGAATGGAGAAGATCCGTCACCTTTAGAGAGTTTGGATAGATCATACCCACAGGAAAAAGAATCTATATGGGCGACACTTTGTCCGAAATTTTTAACGATGATGTAGTAGTCGCGACCATTTATATAGGTGCTTAGTCCATAAATTCCTATATATGGACGGGAAGACTCTTCAATCATTTTAGAATTTTGGCGAAGAGTAAAAATGGAGATTGTAATAGCGGCCAAGCTGATTACAGATGAAACAACAATGCTAATAAGTTGGAGTATATCAGAGGTACTGAGATTCATAAGATTATTCCTTTCTTTTGCGTTTGGGATTAGAAGTGATACGATCATACTCATTTACCACAATAACACTTTTATCCGAAAAATAAATTTTAGCTGAAGACATACACCTCCTTTTTAAAACTCAGGCATGGCAGTGCCTGTGTTTACAGGATAGGAGAAAGTAAAGTAAAAGTCAACAGATTTTGGATGACAAGAGGAGGGCGCTATAAGTGTGGATTCCTAAGAAAAAATGGGAAGCATTGGAGAAAAGAATTGCGGATCTTGAGAAAACAGTACAAAGTCAGCAAAAAGAAATTGTTTTCCAGAAGTACTTGTATAGATCTTTGAAGAAAGATTTACATGCAGAAAATGGGTACAAGAAAAGAGGTGAAGAGTATGCCACAGGCTTTTGTAACAAAGAATCAGCGCCGTGGACATGAGTTTGTCCGGGCAGTTCAAAACTATATTTTTGAGAGTGGAGAAACCAAAACAAGTCTTATGGAAAGGGCAGGATTCAGCAATACGAAATTTTATAGTCGGATGAAGAATCCGGGAAGCCTTACGTTGGAGGAATTTTGGCAGTTGTGCGACATGATGGATGTTCCTCCGGAAGTAAGATTAAAAATTGTAAATTAGGAGGACAAGCCATGAAAGCAAGAACAATTGAGCAGTATAAGATTCTGAAGTGGATTGAATATAATTTCGTCCCGGGAACTGTCAAGGTTACTTTTGATGGTCGGAAGACAGCAACTATCACAGATCAAACAGGAGCAACTGCAACAATCAACTGTACAGAGGATGGAACAGTATATCTGGAGGAAACGGGATGCGGAGAAAATATTTAGCATTAGCATACATAGCTGTATTTGAAACGATATTATCCTGGGATAAGTGGGATGGAGCAATCGAGATGATTATGGTAACGCTGATGTTTTGGGGTATGAATCTGGCTTTAATGGTTATGTCGGAGATGGAGGAGGAAAAAGACGATGTGGATTATAAAAGCCATCAGAAACGCAAAGCGCCTGGAAAAAGAAAACACGGAGCTGCGCAAGGTCATTGAGGAAGCTTTGCAGGATTTACAGGATACAGAGTGCCCTCTGGGGGTACGGGCTCTGTCGGCAAGCATCCGGTTAGAGAGGGTATTGGAAAACAAAGGGAGGGAACCACAATGCCGGAGAGATTGACCAGGAAAAATGGCAGTGGTACATACCGTGTTCCTATGGTAACTCAGGGAGAACTGGATTTGAAATGGCAGCAGGGAGAACTGAATGTATTCGGGGAATTGGCTAACCGGTTAGGACAGTATGAAGATCTGGGAACGGTAAAGGAATTAACGGAACTGAAAAACAGAATAAAAAAATAGCCCGTACACGGCAATGTACGGGCAAAGAGACTTACGTCCTCTGGTATTAGACCTACCAAAACTATACCATCCAGAGGGCGTAAGGTCAAGCCAATACGGGAAAAATCCCGTTTTTATTTTTAACTTTTTTGGGGACAGGATCCCTTCAAGGCTTGATTAGGAGTATTAGACTTACGACAGAGGTGGTATATGAGGACGGCATACAAGAGGGTGATCTGGGAGTTCGGATGGTGCAGGGAAATAGAAGAGAAGCACACCGGGAACTTCGGAGCCAGAGGACAAAAAAGACAGAAAAGAAGAAAGGCAACAAAGGAAGAGATCGCCCGGCACAACCAGTGGAAGCGGGAGCGGGATGTCCGCAGGCTGATTAAGTGGAATTTCGGTGAGCATGATTACTGGGCGACCTTAACCTACGAAAAAGGTTATCGGCCATCCATAGAGGAAATAAGAAAAGATATGGACACTATGATCCGGAAAACCCGAACGGAATACCGGAAAGCCGGCCAGGAGCTGAAATATATTTACAGGGTGGAAATCGGGAAAAACGGAGGGTTGCATATCCACATCCTGATCAACCGCTTTGCCACAGAAAAAACAGCGACAGACCTGATCCTTGCTTCTCTTTGGACAAAGGGGCATGTGAATTTTAAGACTACCTACAATGAAGGAGGATACCAGAAGCTTGCGGAGTATATCACAAAGCCAACAAAGGGACCGGAAAATGCTTATACAAAAAACTACCACCCGTCCAGAAACCTGATCCGGAAAGACCCAGAAGAAAAAACAATCAACCGCAGGAGCCTTTTGGACAAAAAAAGAAAGCCTATTACGCCAAAAGCCCCCAAAGGATATTACATAGAGCCGGATTCTATAAAAATGGGGATCAACCCTGTAACTGGCTATGCCTACAGGCATTACACACTGATTAAGCTGGATAGGAGGATTTAAGTGAAACAGGTAGATGCTTTTATTATCACATCCACCAGAGCGCCGGGAAAGACCCGGAAAGCCTGGTATCAATATATTTTGGTCTGCAATGGTCATACCGTGCAGAAAAAAGAGCGGGTGTTGGACACGACCGGACACAGGATGGTGCTGGAATGTGCCATAGCGGCTCTGAAACGCATGAATCAGCCTGCCATGATTACCATACATACAGATTGTCATTACTTTGCAGACGGCCAGAGGAGACTTGCTGCCTGGAAAAACAATGGATGGAAAAGATCTGACGGAAAAGAACTGAGAAATCTGGATCTGTGGCAGGAAATAGAGGAATTGCTGCGCCCTCATGCAGTGCAGTTCCATATCGAAAATATGGAGCTTTATAAAAATGAAAATGAACGTCACCCGTGTTAGGCAAAATGGGCGTTTGTGGGACTTTGGGGATAAAAAAGTGGATAAAAACCAAAAGACACGTTTTTACTGGTAGATTTCAAGGGTTTCAGGCTGTGGAAACCGGATTTTGAAAGACAGATTTACAAAAATGTCCGCAGGAATCAAAAAACAGCCCTCAAACACGCATAAAGCCCAAGAAAAAACGTGTCCGTGAAAGGAGAGATTATGGAACAATTACGATTAACACTCCCGGAACTGGAACAGGAAGAGCAGGGGATCCGGGAGAATCTGGGTGGGATCGTCAAGAATTTTGTCCGGACTGGCTGGCATCTGTCCAGGATTGACCGGTCAGGAGCCTATAAATTAAAAGGCTACAGTTCGATCACGGAGTATGCCCGGGAAACCTTTGGCATGACACCGGACGGAGTAAGCCGGTTCATCCATGTGTACGAAAAATATTCCATTCAGGGAGACACTCCAGAACTCCGGGAAGAATACAGAGATTTTAATTTTTCCCAGCTTACGGAGATGCTGCAGCTTCCGGAGGAAGATTATGCCATGATTCGGCCGGAAACAAAGCGTGAGGATATCCGTGACCTGAAGAAATTCAATAAGCAATCTGAACACAACCCGAACAACCTTCTGAACTGGCAGCAGGAACCGGACGATATCATCCGGGAGGCGGTGAAAGACTTCTTTTTCTCCAGGAAAAAGGATCTGAACGGAATCTACGAACAATATGGTATTGGCCCGTATCCGGAGGAAACTGTAAAACTTATGGCCAGATTCCTATACCACGAGAAGAAACGGAAATTCCAGAACGACCGGGTATTTATAATGCTGTATCCGGATCAGGTCTTTATCAAGAGCTTTGACGGAGAACTGCATGATATCACCTGGACAGAATTTTTCCAGACTATGGGATCGATCTTTGATGGTTCTGCAGCTGGGAAAGATACATGGGAGAATTATTTTAACCCAGATCCGGCCGGAGATTTCGAGGAACAAATCCCCGGCCAGGACAACATCATGAATCATCCGGAATATCTTCCAGGGAAACTCCATGGCCGGAAATTTGAGCACTGCATTTATCTTCCGGAAGAGGACTGTATTTCAGAAGACTGCGGATCCTGCGAAAAGAAGAAACTTCTGGATCGTCAGGAAGCAAAGGAGCAGAAAAACATAGAGATAATCCCAAAAGACCGATGCATAACCGGACAGAGCGGATCAGGACGCTGCGGAGCTGCTTACTATTGTACGGAACCAGTGGATTGCTGTGCAAAGTGTAACGATGATTGCAATAGCCGTTGTGGGTGGATTGAGAAGCCGAAATCAGTAGATACAGAAACACCAGAAGAAACTTGCGAGACAGTAATTGCGCCGGCGCAAACAGAAGTGATACCTGTAGAGGCCATTGATGCAAAGGATATAAAAACAGAAAACCTTTCCCTGGATAACCTAAGCATCCAGATAAACACAGATGTCTGGCCGGGGGATCTAGCCGATATCCCGATACCGTCTGAGTTATTCATCCGGGAATACCTGGAAGAGGAAGAAAAGACACTGAGAGATTACCTGGAATGCGGCGGTCTTCCGGAAAGAACAATTCTCCGGCAGCAGTTGAAAGTAGCCGGTCTCAGGATTATCCAGAATCTGGTCAAAGATATCCTGGAAACAGAAGAGGAAATAACCCAGCCAGAGCTTCCGCGTCTGAAAAATAACGAGGAGCGGAAAGAATGGCTTGAAAACTATCAGGACTGGGGACTGTGGTACAGAGATGAAAGAATTGATGTTAATTATTACAAGTATGATTTTAAAGATGGCAGCAGACTTGTAGCAGCGGAATACCCCAAGAGAGAGGGATATTGGAATCAGGAACCAAGGGACGAACACTTTTTCCATTTCCTGAAGAAAAACAAGAAAAAATACGCATCATTAGATGAAACTTATGACGAAAAATTCAGGAATGAAACAGACAGCATAACGAGCTTAGTGGAATTTTTAAAGGAGGTACAGAGATGATCACAGTAAGAACAGAAAAAGAGACATTTACCGTAAAACTACCGGAAAAAGAGAGCCAAGAAGCATTTTGGAAAGTGGTGGATATCCTCAGGAACCCTGCCAGGGGGGAAGAAAACATAAAAAATACGGAACCGTTTTGCGAGCAGGAGGCTGAAATTCTTCCAGAAGAACAGGAGGGAGAAACGGAAGCGGGATACCAAGGCTTTTTACATATTGTTTGTCCGAAATGCGGAGAATCCGCTTCATTTTGTACTAAAAAACCAATTACAGAAAGAATATGCAGAAAATGCGGCCACAGTATCAAATTGGAGAATCTTGTAGATGCAAACATGGATTGTGAATGTGGCCGTCATTTCCGGTACAAAACAAACGGCACAGAACCGATGCTGGAGATCAGCTGCATCAACTGCGGCACCCCGGTGGCCATGAACTGGAATGAAAAAAAGAAAATGTATCAGACAGTCAAATAAATAGGTGATTTATGTCATGAGAGAGGAGAAAGAAATGCAGGAAGAGAAACTGGTAGAGCTTTTGGATGAGTTAATGAGTACGGCTTGCGATAACTGCAAAAAAATAGAGGGAGTATCCCAGGAGAAAGCGGAAGAGATCTGTGCGGGATGCCCTGCAGGAGATCACCTTTGTGCGATCCTGAATGAAAACAACCGGTATTCCCAAATTGTACTCTGCGGCGAATGCGAATATTATCGCGAAGACGATGACTGCCAGGGAAATGAATTTGCTTACTGCCGGCTAAACAATGGGCTTGATGAAAGTATCAATCCGAATGACGGATGCAGCAGAGGGAAAAGAAAAGGGTGCAACTAAAATCCATATATATCACACAAATACCAAGGGGCGGTCTTCCGCCCCGGAAAGGAGACTATGGACCAGACAGGACTATTATTTCCTAAGACACAGACGAAAAAGAAGAGAAAACACCATAAACCAAGTATCTTGCAAGATAAGAATCACACCTGTTATCTCTGTATCTTGCTGAACGGAGATCATCATAAACACAGAACCCTCCACGAGCATCACATCTTTGGAGGACCAAACCGGATCCACTCAGAAGAGGAGGGTTTAAAAGTTTATCTCTGCCCGGAACATCATATGACTGGACCGGCAGCAGTCCACAGATGCCAGGAGACACAAAACATCCTGCATCAGATCGGGCAGCAGGAGTTTGAACAAACCCATACCAGAGAAGAGTTTATGAATATTTTTGGGAGGAATTACCTATGAACATAAAGATATGGCCTAGAAGCCAGAAAGAAACCGGCGGATACGCATGTATGCCTCTAAAGGGAAATATTCCCCAGGGTAAGAAAGGAGAGAACTGATGGAGATTAAATACGCAGATAACGTTACTCTTACGGTAGAGATCACAGACCAGATGGTAAAAGATTTTAAACGCTGCCAGGAAATGGCAGAAAAAGTAAATTGTGACGGAATGGACTGTAACAGCTGCTCGAACAACATTGATATCCTGGACGGCTTCGGTCTTTGCGATGTGCCGGAAGTACGGGAAGAGCTGGAAAGGAGAGCAAAGAATGACTGATGAGAAGTATCAGGAATACAAAAAGAAAACAGAAGAGTTAAAACCAATTAAAAGTTTTTTGTTTTGGTGTGGGGAACATGGAATGATGGGAAAACTTATTTCCGCTTCAAGAATTTTGAAGCTTGGAGTTAAGTTCGGATGGGCGAAAGATGAAGAAATTGTCATGCCAAAAGAATTGAAAGAGAGAGTATTAGAAACAGTAAAAAAATACGTGGAAGAAAAAGAAAAGGAACTGGAAGAAATATAGGAGAGTAGAAAAATGAAGAAAATCATAGGTATTTTGCTAATATCAGCAATCCTTTGTATGACAGGATGCCAGAGCGTTGCTAGAAACTTTGGTGGAGATATTACTCTTGAATTAGAGCCTGGTTTAAAACTCGAAGAAATCACATGGAAAGAGGATAGCTTGTGGTATCTGACAAGACCAATGAGAGAGGAAGAAGTTCCGGAAACACATGTGTTTAAACAGAGTAGTGAATGGGGAGTGATTGAGGGCTCTGTTACTGTTGTTGAATGTTTGGATGAGGAGGAAAAACGATGACCAATAAAACCTGTACAACCTGTATAGACAACGACAACGGTCTCTGTGACCGCAAAGGTATCCTGATCCATGAGGACAATACCTGCGATCAGCACAGAGAGGACTGGCGGCAGAGGATGCTGGAGAAGTTTGATAGGAGAGATTGAGATGGATATTAAATATTGCCCTGATTTAACAGGTTATGAGGAAGTAAAAGCGGCGTTCGTAGGACATGGTGATTTTACAAGACCAATATTACGTGAGTGCATCAAAGAAACGTGTGCTGCTTATAAAGAGGGATATTGTGAGAAATATCATAACAAAGTGGAGGATAAACCATGAACAAAGACTGCAATGGCTGCTTCGGGGCAGCAGGAGACGATTGCCAGAAATGCCAGGAAGTTGACGAAGTGACGCCACCAAAGCCGGATGTTACGCCGGAGTTGGCGATATATGCAAATAATACCCAAGTGGATTATTGCTGCAAGATAAAAGGGGATTCAGGGGACTGTAATAAATGTATATTTACCCAGTTGTCTCATTTAGGAATCATACATTACCAGGATCGTCCATGTACGTTAAAAAGAATTGCTCTTCCTTCTTTGAACGGCAACACCGTCACCTACATAAAAGATGGCCAGCTCAAAAAAGTAACCTGTGGACGGCACGAGGAAGCAGTGGAGTTTTACGAGGAGGTAAGGCATGGCAAAAAAATGGTCTGAAATGACAGAGCAGGAAATCAATAGATTAAAACAGCAGCAGTGCATGAAATGCGAGTATTATTCCAGATGGGCTGGTGATGGAGTAAACCATGCTACCTGTGAGTACATCACAAGAGTAGGTCATTCAAGAGGATGCAGTCCTCTGGAATGCAAGCGAAAAGGAATATTTGAACCTCGCAGGACGCAAAGGAGGCGGAAATCATGAAAAATGCAGAAGGCTATCCGGATCCGACTGCCGGAGATGCCATAAGAGCCTGTGGGCGGATGCCAACACACATATACAACATTTATTCCGTGATCAATAACGTGGCCGGACTTCACGGGCTGGAAATCACAGGCCTACGTGACAAGAAAACCGGAAAAGAATGGAGGAGAGAGCCACATGGATAAGCACATATTGGATCAGTACATAGATGCATGTGCGCTAATCGAAGAAGTTGAAGAAGATATCCGAAAATTAAAAAAGAAGAAAAAAACCATAGTTCAGACAAATGTTTCAGGAAGCAATCCAGACTTTCCGTACAATCCACAACATTTCAAAATCCAGGGAACAACCTTTACCTTCCGGGAGGATTCTCAGCTCCGGATGGAAGAGAAGCTGCTGGATCAGAGAAAGGCAGATGCTGAGAAAATAAAAATTCAAGTGGAAGAATGGATGAATACGATTCCTCAGAGGATGCAGAGGATTATTCGGTACAAGATTTTTAAGGGAATGAATTGGCAGCAGGTAGCAAAAAAGATGGGACGGGATGCTACGGAAGAGAGTGTCAGAAAGGAATTTGAAAGATTTTTGGTAAAAAAATAAAGTTTGTCCGTTTTGTCCGATATGTCCGGTTTAAATTTGCTATAGTATAAACTGGAATTAATGGTTGACGGCATTAATTCCTCCATCTCACGGCAGTCAGTTTCATAGCCTGGCTGCCTGAAGTAAAGGCATCTGGCAGCAGTCAGGTGTCTTTTTTGATAAGAATATTTTATGAATAACAGCATAAAAACTATTGACATATGGTGTACCATATGATATTATATACTTGTAAGGAGGTGAATGACAGATGAGCAACAGAAACCGGAAACGACCGGTAAAAGAAAAGCCCGAAAGCAACTTCAAGACTTGGCTGGTCGGAGCGCTTACGGACTTAACAATTGGAATCATCTTACTGATTCTTGACAGGCTATTAAATTAGCCGGGAGGGGCGAAAGCCCTTCCTCTAAAACAAATATAACACAATAGCTCATCTGTGTAAAGGTATGTTGTGGAAACTGGGTATATTCTTTATAGCAATCGGCCTGGTGAAGCTGGCATATTATTTTATCCTAAAAAGGAGGAATCAGAATGCCAATAGGTAAACCAAGCAGACAGACCATTGCAACAGAGAAGTATATGAAAAAAGCCGGCTGGATATCAAAAAGCTATAAAATAAAGCAGGAGATTGCAGAGGCTTATGCAGAAGCCTGCAAGGCAGCAGGTGTCAGTCAGGCGGGACAATTAATGAACATGATGAAGGAGTTTACCGATCAGGTGAACAGTGAGCACTCGGAATAATCCGGGTGCTTTTCTGTTACTAAATGGAGAAAATATGTTTGATTATTACGGTGCAAAATGGAAAAAGAAAAGAAAAAGAATTCTGCGCATGGATGGGTATAAATGCAGAGTATCGCGGATGTATGGAAGGACAGAAGAAGCAAATACAGTACATCATATCTATCCAGCGGATGAATATCCTCAGTGGGCCTGGGAGGATTGGAACCTGATTAGCGTGAGCCTGGCTACACACAACAAATTGGAAAATAGAAAGACCGGGGAACTGACAGAAGAAGGATTAAGATTGCAGAGGATGATAAACCCCGGAATAGATTGGAGGAAACGAAATGAACAATCCGGAAATCATGGCAGCGAAGATGATATGTAAAAGTGTAGATGCATTAACAAGAGAAATTTATCTTCTGAGGAAAAGCGCGGAAGAGAAAGCACAACCAAAACAGGAAGAAAAGGAAAATCAGATCCCCCATGGGTATGGAAAATGAGAAAAAATTTTTGCTACTGGTAGGGGGTAGGGATTTCCAACTCTAAAATAAAATTGGAAAAAGGGGGTAAACGGCATAGAAAGTGCAAAATCAAGGAAAGCAAAAACAACCAGATTATATAACAAAACTGTTGAAAACATGCAGAAGATCGGGACTTTCAAGCCTGAGTTTGAAGCCCCTGTAAAGCGGTATGCAGAACTAAGTATACAGTATGAAATTTTAAATGATAAATGGTATGAAAACGGCTGTCAAATTACGGAAGAATATACGAATAAATCCGGGGCAACCAATCAAAGAAAAACGGCGCTTTATATGGCACTGGAAAATCTGAGAAAAGAGCTGATGGATATGGAGAATGTTTTTGGGCTGACTCCAAAAGGGCTGCGGCAGATCAGGGCGAAAGGACTTGAGCAGAAGAAAAGCAGCGCACTGGATAAAGCTCTGGAGAAATTAAATGAGTAAATATAAGAACTGGGATATTGTTTTTGATTATGCCATGGACTGTATTTCCGGCAAGCGGATTGCGAATAAGTATCGGATCAAAGCATGTGAGAGATTTATGGAAGACTATGAAAGCGGGAGATATGACTTTGATCCGAAAGACGCGGAATTTGTAATCCGCATCATAGAAAATACCATATGTCACCAGCAAGGAGAGGATAAAGAAGGAACACCTTTGAGGGGGACACCGTTTCTTCTTATGCCGTTCCATAAATTTATCATTTATAATATTTTAGGATTTTATAATAAAGGCACCAGGATCAAAAGATACCATGAGTGTCTTATTTTTATACCAAGAAAAAATGTAAAAACCAGTTTTGCCGGCGCATTATCATATGCGCTGGGGCTTCTGTATCGGATGTCGGGAACAAAGATTTATGTAGTGGCAGCGGCACAGAAACAGACACTGGAAACTTTTGGATTTGTCACCTACAACATTAAACATATGGGGGAGTGGGATGAAGATGGAGGACATTTCCATATCATAGATAACAATAATGAACATTCGGTAAAAGCAGAAATCAGCGGAGGCCTGATCGAACTGAATGCCATGGCAGCAAATCCGGATGTACAGGATTCTTTTAACTGCAATATTGCCATTGCAGATGAAATCCATGCGTTTAAAAAGCCAAAACAGTACACGCTGTTTAAGGAAGCTATGAAAGCGTACAGAAATAAACTGATGATAGGCATTTCCACAGCGGGGGACGATCCTAACGGATTCCTGGCACAGCAGGTAGAGTATGGGAAAAAAGTTCTGGATAAACAGATTGAAAATGAACAGTATTTTTTCTTTATCTGTGAGGCGGATCCGGTAAAAAATGAAGAAGGAAAAGAATACATAGATTATACCAATCCTGTAACACATGAAATGGCGAATCCGGCCTATGGAGAATCGGTACAGCCGGAAGAACTGATGGAAGAAGCAAAGCAGGCCCAGGATAACCCACAGCTCAGAAAAGAGTTTTTTGCAAAATCCCTGAATGTGTTCACAAGTGCCATGGAAGCGTATTTTGATATGTCTGTGGTGCGGTCTTCAGATGAAAAGTATAACTGGACACTGGAAGAACTGGCAAAGCTGCCGATTAAGTGGTACGGAGGCGCAGATCTGTCGAAAATGCATGATCTGACAGGAACGGCGCTTCATGGACGCTATAAAGATGTGGATATATCTATCACACATGCTTTTATGCCGGTTGTGCAGGCAAATCTGAAAGCAGATGAAGATCATATCCCGTTTTTCTGGTGGGAAGAAATGGGATGGCTGACATTATGCAATGGCGGTGTGATTGATTATGAAGAGCCTGTAAAGTGGTTTTTAAAAATGAAAGCCATGGGGTTCAAAATCAAGTGGGTGGGATATGACCGTAGATACAGCCGGGAATTCATACTGAAGATGAAAAAAGCCGGATTTAAGGTTATGGACCAGTCACAGAGATATGTAGAAAAAACAGAAGCTTTTCGTGAGGCGGAGAAACAGTATATCGCACAGAAATTTTATTACTGTCATAACCGGGCTTACGAATACTGCATAGAGAATGTAAAAGCTGCAGAGGATTCTGATGATTTTGTCCGATTCGAAAAAATACAGCCAAATCTGAGAATTGACCTTTTTGATGCGGATATTATTGCGATTAAACAGATGATGAAGGATTTGGAGAAAATGCAGAGAACAGAAAGTTGGTTTGGTGTGGGAAAGAAGGGAAATGAAAATGAGTAAGAAAAAGAACAATAAAAAGAAAACAAGGGCAGAACCCAAGGGGACTGCATGGCTGGTATCAGATGAAGCATACCATACCCTGTGCTGCGCAAATTACACACGGCTCAGCGATAATCCGGAAATACAGGCAGCGGTCAATAAGATCTGCGATCTGATCTCATCTATGACCATACATCAGATGCAGAATACAGAAAATGGAGATATAAGGATAAAAGATGGAATTTCCCGCATGGTAGATATCACTCCGAATCCATATATGACCAGAAAGACATTTGTTTCTGCCATTGTAAGAACTCTTCTTCTGGAAGGTGACGGAAACAGTGTGGTAATACCGGAAACAAAAAGTGGATATCTGTATAGTTTAAATCCGGTTCCGCCTGGACATGTGTCGTTTGTACCGGATGCAGCAGGATACGGATATCACATTTTAATCCATGGACAATCCTGTAATCCGGATGAAATCCTGCATTTTGTTATCAATCCCTCTGTGGAATACCCATGGAAAGGAACGGGATACCGGGCGGTTTTAAAAGATATTGCCAAGAATCTGAAACAGGCATCTGAAACCAAAAAAGGGTTTATGGAAAGTAAATGGAAACCTCCGGTGATTGTAAAGGTGGATTCTACAGCGGATGAGATTGCAAATCCGGAAGGGAGAAGCAATATCCTGAAAGAATATATAGAAACCACCAATGCCGGAGAACCGTGGGTAATTCCTGCGGATACGATTGAAGTAACCAGTATCAAACCTCTCAGCCTGAACGATCTGGCGCTTTCGGATGGAGTAACATTGGATAAAAAGACTGTGGCAGCGATTCTTGATGTTCCGGCTTTTTTGGTGGGGGCAGGCGATTACAAAGAATCAGAATGGAACAATTTTATCAATACCAGGATCCGTCCTCTCTGTAATGCTCTGGAACAGGAACTGACCAGAAAAATACTGATTAGTACAGAACGGTACTTTAAATTTAATGTACGAAGTTTGTACAGTTACGATATTGAAAAACTGGCAAATGTAGGATGCAACCTTTATACCAGAGGGATCATGAGTGGAAATGAGGTAAGGGACTGGACGGGCCAGTCTCCAAAAGAAGGTTTGGATGAACTGATTATTCTGGAAAATTATATCCCTCAGGGAATGATCGGAGATCAGAAAAAACTAGAACAGAAGGGAGGGGGAGAAGATGAATGAAAATAAAAGAACTTTCTATCAGACCAGAAGTGCGCATTCCGTATTTGAAACCAGGGCAGAGGAAAATGGGAAAAAATATATCAGTGGATATTTTGCAGTGTTTAACTCGGAGTACGAGATATGGCCGGGAGCGGTGGAAACAGTAGCAGACACTGCTTTTGACGAAGCTCTTTCGGATGACATCCGTTGTCTGATCGACCATGAGACAAGACTGGTGCTGGGAAGGAATAAAGCAAATACCCTGACATTAAAAGCGGATTCCAGAGGCCTGTGGGGAGAAGTGGAAATTAATGAAAATGATCAGGATGCCGTGAATCTGTATGAAAGGGTTAAGCGGGGGGATGTAGACCAGTGCAGTTTTGGGTTTGATATTCTGGATGAAGAATTTGAAGACCGTGGAGACACCGTAAAGTGGACAATTAAGAAAGTGAAACTATATGAAGTTTCCGTAGTTACTTTTCCGGCCTATGAAGATACTTCTGTAAGCGCAAGAAAACGGCAGTTGGGTGAAATGAAAAAACGCAGTATTGAGGCATGGAAGCATAAGACACTGAAAAAACTGAAAGGAGAAGCATAATGGCTTTAAAAGTATTATTACTCAGAAATAAACTGGATTCCAGAAAGAAGAAACTGGATGAGTTAAGAGAAAAGGAACAGGAATTTGAAAAACGGGAAGCAGAATTAGAAGCTGCCATTGAAGAAATGACAGAAGAGACACCGGAGGAAGAACGGGATGTGGTGGAACAGCAGGCAGAACAGTTCCAGACGGAAAAGGATACCTATGAAAAAGAAAAAAAGGATCTGGAAACTGAAATTGCTGGTATTGAAGAAGAAATCCGGACAGAAGAGGAAAAACAGCCCAAACCGGAAAAGAAAGAAAAAAGAGAAAAAGGAGAAGGAAAAATGGAAACAAGAAGAACGGAACATGGCGTATTTTTTGGTATGAATATGCAGGAAAGAGATGCCATGATGGCAAGGGAAGAAGTAAAAGGGTTCATGGAACAGGTACGTGAATGTATTAAAAACAAAAGAGCGCTTACGAATGTAGGGCTTACCATTCCTGATATCATGCTGCCGATGATCCGGCAGGTGGCAACAGAAAGTTCGAAGCTGATGAAATATGTAACAGTAAGACCGGTGAGCGGAACGTCCAGGCAGAATATCATGGGAGAAATTCCGGAAGCCATCTGGGATGAAATGTGCGCTTCCATTAAAGAACTGGATCTTGCTTTCTATAACATGGAAATGGATGGATACAAAGTATCCGGTTATTTTGCGGTATGTAATTCTGTTTTAGAAGATTCTGACGTATCTCTTGCAGCGGAATTGATCAATGCGTTGGGAAAGGCAATTGGAAAAGCAATCGACAAAGCGATTCTTTATGGAAAAAATGTAAAAATGCCAATGGGAATTGTAACCTCTCTTTTAGCAACGGAGGCGCCAGACGGATATCCTGCTACTGGAAGAAAATGGGAGGATCTCAGCACTACCCATGTCATTACCGGAAAACAGACATCCGGCGTGAAACTGTTTCAGGAAATTGTAACGGAATCGGGAGTGATTGACAATGACTATGACACAGAAGAGATTGTGTGGGTTATGAATAAGAAAACCCATACAAAATTAGTTGCAGAATCCATGGGAGTGAACTCTGCAGCAGCCATTACTGCAGGAATGAACAATTCAATGCCGGTAATTGGCGGAGCAATTGTGGAATTAAAATATATTCCGGATGATACGATTATTTTTGGATATTTTAAAAATTATGTATTAGCGGAACGCGCCGGAACAAAAATTTCACAGTCCGAACATGTGCGCTTTCTGGAAGACCAGACAGTGTTTAAGGGAACTGCAAGATACGATGGAGATCTTGCCATCCGTGAGGCTTTTGCCGTATTTGGTATTGGAAAAGCTCCTACAACAGACGCACCGGAATTTGCAGGAGAGTAATGGATATATAAGAGCAGGAGGAAACTGTCATGAGGGATGAGGACAGACTTGAGATTCTGAAAAAAGATTTACAGATGCTTACATCCAGTAATGATGAATATCTTGAGATTCTTCTGAAACAAAGCAAAGCAGCAATAGCAAGAGAAGGGATTGATCTTGATATAGGGATAGAGGGGGATATGGCTGTGATACAATACGCAGCCTATCTGTTCCGGAAGCGAGCCGGTCAGGATACTTCCATGCCCAGGTATCTGCGTCTCCAGCTAAATAACCTGAAGATCAGTCAGAAAGGAAAAGGAAGAACAAAATGACATTCGATGATGGAACCCTGACTGTGTACCGCACAGAAAATACCGCCAAACCCGGAAAGAAGCCAGTGACAAAATTAAAGGCCAAAGGAAGGCATTATTTTAATTACGGAGACCTGGGATACAACAGAATCTACAGGGCAAAGCAGGCGGGGCAGCAGGTTGAGGCGGTGGTAAATATCCCGGGGTGGGAAGATATTCAGATGACAGATGTATGTGTGATGGAAAACGGAGACCAGTTCCGGATCCTTACAAGACAACCCACCCTGGATGATAACGGACTGAGAATTACCAGACTGTCACTGGAAAGGATTGATGAGAAATATGCTGTCTAAGTTAAAGGTGATACCGGAAGTATTGTTGACAGTGACCACAAATGTAGGACATTACGAAGCGATGGATAAAACAGATCGCTATATTGTGTGGGCGGAAGATTCAGAGGGAAGTTCCGTGGAAGGTGATAACCGTAAAACTCTCCAGACTGTCCAGGGGACAATTGATTATTATACCAGAAATGAAGAGGATGAGAATGTAGAAAAGATACAGGAAGCGTTAAAAACTGCCTGTATTTCTTTTTACCTGAATTCTGTACAATACGAAAATCCGGATCAGGGTGGAAGTGGATTTATTCATTACGAATGGGTCTGGGAGGTGGCATAGATGGCAAAAATCAGCTTTGCCGGGATTGATGAATACGCAAAGGTTTTGGATGTTCTTGATAAAGAGAGCGATGAAATTCTGAAGAGCGCCATTTATAAAGGAGCCGCCCTGGTTGCAGATGAAATTAAACAGGAAATAAAGAATCTGCCTGTAGAGGAAGGGAAAAACGGTCTTGCGCCAGTTGGAACCCCGGAACATAAACTGACCGGAGTAACCAGAAGGCAAAAAGCGGATCTGATTGATTCTTTCGGTCTTGCCCCGATTAAGAATGACGATGGTTATATTCAGACGAAAGCAGGTGTGGATGGATATGGCAGTGTAAAAACTGAAATATATCCCAAAGGTGTGCCGAACGTGATGTTGATGCGCAGCATCGAAAGCGGGACATCGTTCAGGGAAAAGAAGCCCATTTTCAGAAAAGCAACAAACAGGGCAAGAAAGAGGGCACAACAGCAAATGGAAAAGGAAATAGACGACCAGTTAAAACGAATGTTTAGGAGATAAAGGAGAAAAGATATGGCAATTAAAGGTCTGGCAGTGCCAGTATTTGGGAATTATCATTATAACGGTCTATCTGTTGTTTATACCGATGGCTTCGTAGCAGGTGCAGCGATCGAGTATGGAATAGAAGTGAAAACATCGGATAATAATCCACTGCATGGAGATAACCGTATCATTGAAAATGACTATGGAACTTTTAATACGGGAACATTGACACTCAACACATCGGATCTTGACCAGGAGACTTCAATACGTCTGCTCGGACTGAAAGAAGTGAAGATCAATGTTGGAGAAAAAGAGGTAACAGAACTGGTAACAGACGATGATATGAAACAGACACCGAAAGGTTTTGGAATCATTGAAACACATCAGATTAACGATGTGGATAGATACCGGGCAGTTATCCTCTGTAAAACAACGATGGCGATTCCTGCGGAGGCAGCAACGACAAAAGGAGAATCTATTGAGTGGCAGACAAAAGAAATTGAGGGAACGATTACGCGGTCAGATGAAAATACAGAGAACTATAAACATCCGTGGAAGAGGGAGGCATGGTTTGATACAGAAAAAGAAGCAATGGAATATCTGAAAACAATATTAAATGTACTGGAGAGAGTAGAAGCTGTTTCTTCAGAAGGAACTTCAGTCGGAAAAACCAGGCTTATAATCACCAACAGGACAGAGGGGGCAACATATAAGTACAACACCAAGGAACAGGCTTCCAAATATAAACAGGATCTGTCAAAATGGACAGAGTTCCCGGAAGATGGAGAAATTGAGGCAGAAACCGGAACGGTTATTTATCTGGCAAAAACAGATTTGACAGGAAAAGCGATTGGAGCAGGAGAGGTTACGGCGGTAACAAAAGAGGTGTGAGAAATGAATCGGATTACATATATAAAAATAGCAGGTAAAAGTTATCCTATGAGCTTTTCTCTCGGAGCTTCCAAAAAGATTGTTGAAAAATATGGAAGTGCAGAGAAAATGAAGAGTTCGCTTGCGAAAGCTAAGGATGCAGAAAAAATTGATATTGTGATAGATATGATGGAGCTTTTGATTTCCCAGGGCTGCGCTTACAAAAACTATTTTGAAAAGGACATTCCTGCACCGGAAGATGCCCCGATTGTGGATGGAAAATGGACAGCTCTGCCAAAAGAAGCCATGGAAATTGCCATCGGTATTTATGATATCAATGATATGGCAGACAAAATTATGGAGTGTATTGGAACAGGCAGCAATAAAGAAGTGGAAGCAAAACCAGAAGGAAAAAACATGCAGGCCACACAGGAGTAAGATCTCTTGTGTGGCTTGATGTTTCTGCAAGAAAATCTGGTATCCCTTATCTGGAATATAACTGTATGCCGATAGGGGAATTATCGGATTTTCTTGATTTTTATGCCGCTTCAGAAGGAGTGGCAAGTATCCGCATGAGAACAGATTATGATTATATTCCGGAGGTGAGGTAATGGCTTATGATATTGGACCGCGAATCGGGATCCAGGGAGAAGCGGAATTTAATAAGCAGATTAAGCAGATCAACAATGCCATCCGGGAATGTGGATCGGAAATGAAAGCCCTTTCCAGTGAATTTGATGAAAATGCAAATTCTCAGGACGCGCTGATTGCTAAAAATAGGAATCTGGTAAAAGAACTGGATCTGCAGAAACAGAAGATGTCACTTCTGCAGAGCCAGTATGAAAAGCAGGTGTCGAAACTGAATGATCTTGCAAATGCATATCAGAAAGCAAAGAGCGAAAACGGAGAATTGTCTGCACAGGCACAGAAAGCTGAGGCGGCGTTTAACAAGCAGGCGGAAACGGTATCCAAACTGTCGGTCGCAGTAAATGAGACACAGAATTATATCAACAAGCTTGACAATACCATGAACAAAAATGACAAGATGCTCAACGAGATTGCAAGCGGGACAAGGGATGCAGCTACAGGCCTGAATAAACTGGAAGAAGCAGCAAAAGATGCAGGAGACAGTCTGGAAGATATCGGGAAAAAGCTGGATGCTGGAAATCTGATGGAAGCAGCAGATACATTATCCGGAGCAGGGGATAAGATTATAGAAGCCGGACAGAAAATGATGGATTCATTCGCAAGCCTGGAAGGAACCACTACGAAAGTAAATGGCTACTTTGGACTAACGGGAGAAGCAGCAGAACAGATGGGCTCGGTTGTAGAGAATGTGTTTAAATCCGGAGTAACGGACAGCCTGGAAAGCGTGGGGGATGCGGTAATTACCGTAAACAACAACCTGAAAGATCTGGATCCATCACAGCTGGAAACACTGACCACGCAGGCAATGACCATGGAGGAGGTCTTTGGTTCCGATATGAACGAGACGATGCGGGGTGTAAATGCCCTTATGGTAAATTTCAGCATGGATGCACAGGAGGCCATGGATTACCTGATCAAAGGATCTCAGAATGGACTGGATAAAACACAGGAACTGGGAGATAATCTGGCAGAATATTCCGGAAAGTTTTCCCAGGCAGGGTATTCTGCACAGGAATATTTTCAGTTATTGCAGAACGGTCTGGAAGGTGGAGCTTATAATCTGGATAAAGTAAATGATTCCATCAATGAGGTCACAACACGGCTTGCGGACGGAACTATTGAGGACTCCATGTCAAAAATTGACGAAAAGACGGGTGAAGTGTCAGAAAGTACTGCCGGGTGGAGTAGATCCACAGAAGAAGTATTTCAAAAATGGAAAAATGGAGAAGCATCCCAGAAAGATGTTATCAATGCACTGGTGGGAGATATTTCAAATGCAACGTCACAGCAGGAAGCACTTACGAAAGCCAGTGTAGCATTTGGAACCATGGGAGAAGATGCGAATCTGGATGTTATCAAATCCCTGAATACCATGGGAGATGCTTACAGTGATGTTGCCGGAACTGCACAGAAAATGGCTGAAGATACCACAACACCAATGCAGAAGCTTCAGGCCAAGATGAATGAATTGCAGCTTGCATTGGCTCCTCTTGGAGAAAAACTACTGGAAATTGCGACAAAGATACTTCCGCCTCTGGTGGATAAAATCGTAGAACTGGCAGAGTGGTTTACCAATCTGTCTCCGCAGATGCAGGCAGTGATCGGGATTATAGCAGGGGTCATTGCCGCATTTAGTGCGTTGGCACCTGTGATTACGGCGGTCGTGGCAGTGATTGGCGTTCTGGGAGCCGGTGCATTGCTTCCTTTGGTTGGTATTATCGCGGCAGTTGTTGCTGCTATTGCAGGTATTATTGCTGTAATACAAAACTGGGGTGCAATCACAGAATGGATTCAGGGAGTATGGGAAACGACAAAGCAAAAGCTGTCTGAAATATGGAGTGCGATACAGGAATATGCATCGGTTATTTTTGGGGCATTGAAGGAATTTTTTTCCGGAATATGGAATGACATCAAAACAATTGTAGAAACTGCTGTAAATACCATAAAAGATGTTGTGTCTACGGTGTGGAGTGCAATCCAGACAGCCATTTCAACTGTTTTAAATACAATCAAAAACGTTGTGTCAACAGCGTGGAACGGTATAAAAAATTCAGTAACGACAGCTGTAAATTCGGTAAAAACCGTAATAAATAATGTATGGAACAGTATCAGGAATATTGTTACAAACGTTACGAATTCTATCAAAAATGGGGCTGTGAATGGATTTAAGAACATGGTTAGCGGAATTAAAAATACAGTTTCGAAAATCGGTTCTGTTATCAAAAATGGATTTCAGAGTGCAATAGATTTTATTACCGGATTACCTGCGAAAGCCTGGAACTGGGGAGCTGATTTTATGAATGGGCTAAAGGAGGGAATTATGTCCAAAGTAAATGCGATTATAGACGCAGTAAAAAATGTGGGAGAAAATATCCGTTCCTTTTTACATTTTTCAAGACCAGATGAAGGACCGCTGAGGGATTACGAAACATGGATGCCTGATTTTATGGGAGGTCTTGCGGAAGGAATCTATAAAAATATAGATAAAGTACAGAAGGCGGCCAGAGCAGTTTCGGGAACAATTAATTCTACAATCACTGGAAGGGTCGCAGATATTGCTGGTGCAGCAGCTTATACAAAAACATCTGTAATCGTAGTGGAAGGAGACCGTATCATACTGGATGGAAAAGAAATAGGAAGATGTGCGACAAAGTATATTAACAGAACACAGAACGGAAAGAGAAGTGCACAGGGAAGGAGGGACAGACATGTATAATATTTTGTTTAAAGATATGAACTGTGAAAAATATAAGATCATACCTGTCAGACGGCCTGACATTCCAGCACCGGAAACGAGGGTAACAGAATATGAAGTTGAAGGACGTGACGGCATTCTGCTTGAAAACAGCGGGACATACAAGCAGATAAAAATTGAAATAGAATTTAATTTTCTGACAGATCCGGAAACGTGGGCAGAAGTGTTTCGTAAAGCAAAAGAATGGCTGACTGGAAGCGGATGGTTGTCTTTGGGAGACGATCAGGAGTATATGTATCAGGTGTATTATTGCGGAATCACTGATTCAGAAAGGACAAGCAGAAGACTGGGAAGGTTTAAAGCACAATTTGTCTGTCATCCTTATATGTTTTTGGTATCCGGAAAACGGGAATATGACTACCAGAGCAGGGAAATTCGGTATAATCCCTACGATATCTGCCATCCCATCTACAAGATCACCGGAAACGGCACCTGCACCCTCACAGTCAACGGAAAGACCATGAAAGCCACGGTAGGGCAGAACCTTACCATTGACACGGAGCGGATGATTGCATACCGCAAGGACGGAACTATGATGAACACTTCCGTCAGCGGGGATTATGAGGATCTGTACCTGAAACCGGGGGAGAATGAGATCAGCATCACGCAGGAATTTACCCTTACCGTGATCCCCAACTGGAGGCGCTTATGATCCAGGTGTACAGTCAGGAAAAGCGTATGGAAAAGATGCCGGTCAGCCAGTATTATCTTTCAAAGGATACTTACCAGGGCGTACATTTCGAGATCAAGGAGGAAGTCCGAGAGGAGTTTGATGTTTTCGTCCGTCTGCACGGCGCATGTACGGCTCCTGATGACAGTTATGCGGTGATCAACCTGACCTGGCCCATCCAGCCGGAGGACCTGGAACGGATCCGGTACGTGGCTTTCAGCTCCAGTGGAGAGGGGAATTTTGGTGAGGTACACTGTGGATTTACTTACAGTGACGAAACAGGAGCCCACTGGGTATTTTTTGAGAAGGGACGGAAAGAAATGGACTTTCATCCGCCGGAAGGATGCCGGGATATCCGGCTTGTTCTCTTTGTATCCGGAAAAGCAAACTATCCGTCGTTTATGCCTTATGGGAACCGGATTTATGCAGAATTCCATTACTGCCCCCCGGATACTGAAGATTGCCTGTCCCGGAATGGCGATATGACATTGTTCCCCACAGAAGCATATGTCCACGCTGCCCTTAATGGTTCCTGGGAGGCACATCTGGAACATCCCATTGACCCGGAAGGGCGCTGGAAGTACCTGGCGGAGGAGAACATTGTGAAGATGCCGTCTTTTAACGGGGAACAGCTGTTCCGGATCAAAAACCGGGAAAAGTCGGATTCCGGGATCACCTGTGAGATGGAACCCATTTTTTATGACACCATGGGGGACTGCTGGCTGACGGACGTGCGCCCTGCCAAAAAGAATGGACAGGAAGCCCTGGACCTGATGCTTGCCTCCAACCCCAAATATTCCGCCCGGTCGGACATCACCCGGGTATCCACGGCGTATTACCAGTATAAGAATTTCCTGGAAGCCCTGAATGGAGACGATCCCAATAGTTTTGTCCACCGCTGGGGCGGGGAAATCCTGTTTGATAACTTTGAGGTGGTGGTCAACGACCGTGCAGGCGGTGACTACGGGGTGGAGCTGCGTTACGGGAAGAACATCCCAAGGGACGGGCTGACGGAGGAAGTGGATGTTAGGGACATTGTGACCCGGATCTATCCAAAGGCTTATAACGGCCATACCATGAAAGACCACGGATATGTGGACAGCCCACTGATCGGGGATTACCCCACGGTCAGAACCGCTGCCCTTACCTTTGATGATGTGAAGATGGCGGAAGACGCCATGGAAGATGATGCGGATAATGGCGTGATCGTCTGTAAAAACCAGACGGAGCTGGATGCGGCCTTAAAAAAGCGCTGCATGGAACAGTTTGAGGCAGGACTGGACAAGCCGAAAGTGACCATTGAGGCAGACATGGTCCTGTTGCAAAACACAGAACTCTACAAGGATTACAAAGTCCTGGAAGAGGTTGGCTTTGGTGACACAATTCATTGCCGCCACAGCCGCCTGGGGATCACCACGGATGCCCGGGTGATCGAACTGGAGTATGACTGTCTCCGGAAAAAGGTGGGATCCGTAGTGCTGGGAGATTTCCGGTACGATTACTTTGACCGGGTATCCTCTTCCGTGGACCGGATCGATGGTGCGATCCGCCCGGACGGTTCGGTCATTGCGGAGAAGATCGCCGGGTTTATTGACGGGGCCATGGCATCCCTGCGGGCTCAGTACAACGTGGCGGAAAAACAGGACGTGCTGGCGATCCGGTTTGAAAACCTGGATGAGAAATCCCCTCTTTACGGATCCATGGCCCTTGGGACCCAGGGGCTGATGATCTCCAAACAGAGGACAGAAGACGACCGGGACTGGGACTGGACCACAGCCCTGACGGCAAACGGACTGGTAGCCGGGATCATCGTGGCCGGGATCCTGTCCGACCAGACCGGAAAAAGCTGGTGGGATCTGGACAAAGGGGAGATCCATCTGGAAGGAGGGTATTTTTCCGGTACGATCTATGCAAAGGACGGCGTTTTCTCCGGAGAGATCCGGTCCTCCAAAGGGAAGATCGGCGGCTGGACGATCGCGGCAAATGGATTATCCAACGGGAATGTACATATTTACAGTACAAAGTATGTGCATGATGATGAGGATTTTTCGGACGGGTCGCCGGAAACGGTGATCTATCTGGATGGCATCAAGACCGGAACCGTACGCGCTTCGGAAGTTTACGGGTATCTCCATGACCTGTGGGCATACACCGGGGAGATCCCCATTGTGACGAAGATCGAAAAAACAGGGGACGGCGGGCTCCAATGGACACACTCCACCATAAAGGTAGAGGATGGCATCATAAAGAACGCGCCAAGATCGGAGGTGGTATACGATGGCAGATGAGATCATGAGGGATATCTTTATAAAGGACCGGTGGCTGCCGGTACAGATCGACTATGTGCAGGGGACCAACGCAGTGCCCCTGAAGTTCCAGTTCCGGGACTATGCAATCCCGTCTGGGGCAGCGGCAAGGATCTATGTGAAGAAACCGTCCGGAAAGGAAGTGTATAACAGCGCTTCCCTGTCCGGGAACACCGTGACGGTACAGCCCACAACCCAGATGTTTGCGGAAGCAGGGGAGCAGGAAGGACAGCTGCAGCTGACCTCCGGCCAGAAGATCCTTGTGACGTTCCCGATCCTGTTCCGGGTGGAACGGAACCTGATCTCGGAATCGGCGGTGGAGAGTACGGATGAATATGGGGTGCTGCTCCAGCTGATCGGGGAGGCGGAAAAAGCAGTGGCATCCGCCAAGGATGCCGCCGGAAAAGCGAGCACAGCCGCGGGGAAAGCAGAAAGTGCGGCGGAGGCAGCCGGAAGCGCAGGGACAAAAGCGGAGAAAGCGGCAGAGGCGGCCAACACAGCGGCAGGATCTGCCAGCAGCGCAGCAGCCGGAGCCAGCCAGGCGGCAGAAAAGGCAGACGCAGCGGCAGAAGAAGCCAGTGTAGCAGCCAAACGGGCCAATGAAGCGGCGGACAAAATAGACGGGCTCCTGGACGGGTCCGCCTATACGGAACTGGAAAACAAAGTAAACGCCATCCTGCAGAAGATGGCAGGGACCATAACGACAGAATGATAAGGAGAAGACTATGAGTGTAAAAACAGTGCAGGCCATTATCAACGGCCAGACTTACAACCTTACCTTAAACAGGGAGACAGGAAAATACGAGGCAACGGTAACAGCCCCGGTAAGATCCAGCTATAACCAGTCCGGGCATTATTATCCGGTGACGGTCAGGGCCACGGATGATGCCGGCAACACCACGACAAAGGATGCGTCAGATGAAACGCTGGGAAAATCCCTGCAGCTGGTAGTAAAAGAAAAAGTAGCCCCGGTGTCAGCCATTACATATCCTACATCCGGTGCATTTATTACCAATGCCACTCCGGCGATTGCTTTTAAAGTCACGGATGAGGATTCCGGAATTAATGAATCCACAATAAAACTGACCGTAGACGGCAGCGCAGTGGTATCAGAAGAGATCAGCAAAAAGGCGGTTTCCGGAGGATATGAGTGTACCTATACGCCAAAAAGCGCACTGGGTAACGGAGCGCATACGATCAATGTGGAAGTATCGGATCATGACGGGAATGCTGCAGCAGTACAGACCGTCTCCTTTACCGTGGATACCGTTCCACCGACACTGTCCGTCACAGCCCCGGTGGAAGGCTATGTGACAAACCAGGCGAGACTGCTGGTATCCGGTACCACAGACGATGCCACCTCCAAGCCGGTTACGGTTACGGTAAACGGTGAAAAAGTAGCAGTCAATGAAAACGGTACATGGAGCAAGACCATTACCCTCAGCCCGGGAGCTAATACGATCACGGTTGTTGCTACGGATAAGGCAGGAAAGAGCACTACAGTCACACGTAAGGTAACACTGGATACGGGCGCTCCTGTATTTGTAAGCGCGAAACTGACACCAAACCCGGTAGATGCAGGCAAGACCTTTATCATCAGTGTAGAGGTTACGGACTGAGTTGGTCACCAGGGTCTACGGCCGCGCAAACGGGGCTGAGATCATTTTTACAAGGAAAGAGGGGGATCTCTGGCAGACAGAGGTCCCTGCAAACCTGGAAGGGGAATATATCGTAGACCTGTGGGCGGAGAACGATGCCGGGAGAACCTCTTACGTCTGCAAGGCACTGTTTGCAATTAGCGGCCATAAATTAAAAGTAACCGTTCTGGAACGTGGATATACCGGTGAAGTTTCATTAGGTTCCCTTTTGGGAGGATTGGAAAAAGGAGGTTTTACCGTTGAGCATCAATTATGTTGACGATATCTATATGGACCTGGGGGAAAAGACCCATATGGTCAGTCTGGTACGTCCTGTCTGCGGAGAGGAGATCCCTTTTGAGATCAGAGCGGCCCGGTGGGAACTTTACCGGGAGGACTGGGAAAAGGGGGATGTGGTCCTGGAAGCAGAAGGGGAATGTACAGTCAACGGCCATGCCCTGGACGCCCTGATCCAGCCGAAAATGGCAGCAAGGTACCGGTTCAAATACATTTACCAGGTGGCGGATGAGACCTGGGTGGATGTGATCCGGCTGAGGGTGAACTGATATGGCAGCAGATATATTCATAAAAAGCGCAGGATTAAGTCCGAACCCGGTCATTGCGGGGGCGGCCGTTACCATATCGGTAGAGATCGGGGACCGTGTGAGCGCCCTGGCGGATCATGACGGAAGCCTGATCACAGATACAGACGGAATGGGATTGTGGATCCCGGAGGGAGCGCTGGTACTGGCAGATCATGACGGCGTATTCCTGGTGGACGAAGGGAAAAACATGATAGAAAGCGAGGAGTAACATGACAGAAGAGATCACAACGAAAAAAGTAGAGGATCTGGGAGAAGCGGCGGAACCGTTGGATGCGGATGTGTTCCTGCACGGATCCGGAGGCGGAAACGTCATTAAAAAAATCAGGTGGGGGAATCTCATCAAAAAGCTGAGGACCCTGCTGTTTGTCAATAACCGGACGACCACGGAAGAGGGATTCGGCCTGGATGCCCGTCAGGGGAAGCTGATCCAGGATGAACTGGATCAACTAAACACAAAGATACGGGTCCGCTCCATCCAGACTGCCTCTGCGAAAAGCGGCATGGTGGAGGAAGGGGCGTTTTCAGACAACATTGCCGTGGACATTAGTAAGATGGGTTTTAAAAAGGCACCCATAGGAATCCCCGTTTCAAAAGGATACCTGGAACCAAGAATCAACAGTATTACGACCGGTACGCTGAACCTTGGCTTTTATAATGCCGGACCCGGAAACCACAGTGGGGAATGTAAAGTAATCCTGATCGAACTGTATTAGGCAGTATTCATGTTTTGCCCACTTCCAGTTTATAATGAGATTGGAGGTGGACATATGGAT
>NZ_CALFLA010000066.1 GCF_937880195.1 uncultured Blautia sp. | reverse complement strand
CGAGATAGCTCAGTTGGCTAGAGCATACGGTTCATACCCGTAGTGTCGAGGGTTCGAATCCCCCTCTCGCTACTAAAATCCGAAACTAATCAGTTTCGGATTTTTTTATTATTGCCATACTCCTGACTTGCATTTAACAGCATCCTATTTCCATTGATTATATTTAGAAATTTTAATTTTAGTTTCATATATTTCCGAAAATTCTTATATCTAGCAAAATGCACAATTATATGTTGAATTTTTGTATAAAATGTTATCTTTCCCAATATCTTATAATATGTTAAAATAAATATAGATTTTACTTCAGGTACAGAACGAAAACAAAGCACCCCAGATATTACATAAGTATCGCGGAACAAACAGATTTCTCTGTCTTCCAGTTTCCGCATTCTCTTGGGACATTTCTTTTCCCGGTGCTAAAGATAAGGTAAAATCTTCAAAAAGGGACATTATAAAGTACATCTCCTAAGAAATGTATTTTGTAATGTCCCATTTTTATTATCCTCGTTATTTTGCTAAAAATGTGATATACTGTAAAAAACAAAAGATTGATCAGGAGGTATTATTTTGAGCAAAGCAGATTTTTTTCAACAAAATTCTTCCATAGACTCTGCCGACCCTATGGTTCTTCTTTATAATTTCGCACAGGATCACCGCCGGGAGGCGATCCTTCAATACCTGAGCCATTCCGGTATTTCCACACGTGTTGTACAGACGCCTGAATTTCTACATTCTCTTGGTTATCTTTTTGGGATACCTGGCTTTGAACCCTGCCTTCTTTTTAATCTCAGCCACAACTTCCAGGAGGAAATGATTGTAATGAAAGGTTTTTCCCATCCGCAGTTAAACGCATTTCTTCAGTTTTTCCATGAAAACCACCTGAAACCCATAGACCTCAAAGCAATGCTTACCCCCATAACTATTAATTGGAATTCCATACAGCTTCACAATGAACTGCAAGAAGAGCACGAAGCATTAAAAAGATAATCCTTCTTCTGATATAGAAGATCCATCAAAGAAAAACCCCACAGAATATCTGATACTATCATACAGGATTCTGTGGGTTTTTTTATAAATCAATCATTAAAATTCAGCATATGTTTGCAGCAATATTTTTATACTGTAAAATTATGCGTTGTAGATCTTAATGTCAAAAGACTCATGGATCACTGTTCTTGCCTCTTCTACAGACTTGAACTCTTCTGCTTTCAGCATCTGCGCTGTAATATTACCGATTGCAGTTGCCTCTCCCGGGCCTGCATGTACTTCTTTTCCTGTAGCCTTTGCTGTCAGCTCATTCAAATAGCCTGCATTAGAACCGCCGCCAACCACATGAATACGGCTGTAGGTTCTTCCTGTCATTTCCTCAAGCTCTTTTGCTGTTTTTGCATAGCATTCTGCAAGGCTGGTGTAAATTACAGTTGCAACCTCTCCAAGAGTCTCTGGAACCTGCTGTCCTGTTCTGCGACAGTAGTCTTTTACTTCTTCTGTCATATTTGCAGGCGCCAGGAAGCACTCGTCATTAGCGTCTACTCTGGATGGGAAGTCTTTTGCTTCCTCTGCCATTGCGCAGATTTCTGCAAATCCATATTTGTCATTGATCTCATGACGTACGGACTGGATCATCCAAAGACCCATGATATTTTTCAGATAACGGAAACGTCCAGCATATCCGCCTTCGTTTGTAAGGTTCATTTCACAGCTCTTTTTGGAGCAGTCTGCAGTTGTTCTCTCAAGGCCCATAAGAGACCAGGTTCCAGAGCTGATATAAATGAAGTCGTCATCATTTGCAGGTACTGCAAGAACAGCAGAACCAGTGTCATGAGTTGCAGGAGCAACTACTTCAAGATCAAATCCAACCTCATTTTTAACTGCTTCAGAAAAATGTCCGATACTTGTTCCAGGCATGATCAGTTTCTGGAAGATTTTTCTCGGATATCCAAGTTTATCGATCAGTTCATAATCCCAGTCCTTTGTGATCGGGCTTACAAGCTGACCTGTTGTTGCCTCTGTATACTCGCAGGTTTTTTTACCAGTAAGAAGATAATGGAAGTAATCCGGTACATGAAGAAGAGTTTCTGCCTGCTCCAGATATTCTGGATGTTTTGTTTTTACAGACATCAGCTGGTAGATTGTATTGTAAATTGCTTTCTGGATACCGGTTCTTGCATAAAGATCTTCCTGAGAGATCACTTTATATACTTCTTTATCCATTCCCTCTGTACGGCTGTCACGATATCCTACTGTATTTCCAAGAACGTTTCCATCCTTGTCCAGAAGAACAAAATCAACGCCCCAGGTATCAACGCCCATACTTACCGGAATTTTACCGATTTCTTTACATTTCTTAAGGCCGTTTACAACCTCTTTAAAAAGGCGGTCAAATTCCCAGCAAAGTTCGTCTCCTTTTTTTACCATTCCGTTTTCAAAACGGTAAACTTCCTCCAGGATCATTTTTCCGTTTTCCATATGTCCCAGAATATGGCGGCCGCTGGATGCTCCGATGTCTACTGCAAGATAATAAGTTGTCATTATTACTCCTCCTAATTATGTAAAATTTCTACATTTAAAATATCCCCAGAGTGTTCCTCTGGGGATATGGTGAATATTGTGTAAAACTAAATGGCTAAAAGATTAGTCATAAAGGTTCGGAGCGATGGACTCGTCTTCCATGTTTGTTGCATCATACCAGTAACCAGCTGTCGGAACGTCTTCTACTTCGTCACCGTTAGCTGCTGCTGTCAGAGCGTAGATTGCATAATATCCCATCATAAGAGGAGACTGTGTAACAGCACCAAGGAATGTGCCATCCTGTACAGCTGCTTTGATGATAGAACCAGCGTCGAAACCAACACCGATAACATCGCCTGCTGCTGCGTCAGAACCAAGAACGTTCAGGTTAGCGTTAGCTGCAAGAACACCCTCTGCTGCAACCTGGTTGGAACCGAAGATAGCGATGCAGTTTTCTTTGGAAAGAATAGCCTGAGCCTCTGTGGAGCAAAGCTCTACAGTTGTCTGAGCCGGAACTGCTACCTGGATAACAACGTCTGCGTCTGCTTCTTTAGCGTCTGCGCCTTCTGCTGCGTTTACATAGAACTCGTTACCTGCAACTGCAACTGTTTTGCCGTCAGCCTGAAGAAGCTCGATCATTTTGTTGATGAATCCAGCGCCACGAAGCTGAATGTTCTGAGCTGTAGCGTCCTGGTTTACTTCACCAATAATAACCTGTCCCTCAGCGTTAGCTACAACATCTTTGATTGCTGCATACATATTCTCAGCTGCTACTGCACCAGCCTGAGCATTGTCTGTAACAACTTCTGCTACTACAGATCCTTCTGGAGCGTCTGCAACACCAGTATCGAATGTTACAACCGGGATTCCGTCTGCTGCACATTTCTCAAGTGCTTCTGTTACAGAAGATGTATCGCAAGCTGCAAGACCCATACCAACTGGTTTTGCTGCGATAGCTGTGTTGATCATGTTTACCTGATCAGCGATATCAGACTCACTGTTCGGTCCCTGTGCTGTATAAGTAACGCCAAGCTCTTTAGCTGCTTTGTCCATACCTTCAACAGCTGCCTGCCAGTATGTAGACTGGAAGGATTTAACCATCATCGGGAACTCATAAGCTTCGTTTGCTTTCAGTCCCTCGAACTGAGCTGCAGGATCAGCAGTCTCTTCAGTTGCTTCTTCCTCTGCTGCTGCCTCTTCTGTCTCAGCAGCCTCTTCTGTCTCAGCAGCCTCTTCAGTTGCTTCTTCCTCTGCTGCGAATACCGGAGCAACTGTCATGCTGGATACCATTGCTGCACAAAGGCCTAATGCGATGAGTTTTTTAATTTTCATTGTTCTACATCCTCCTTAAAATTATATAGTTTTTTATGATGATCCGCCAGACGTGACCGCCTGACGGTTCACATACAAAATTGAAAACTGTATTATATTATAATGCTGCAGCTTTCTTTTCTTTGATGATATCAATAAGTACCGCAACGATCAGTACAAGACCTGTGATGATCTGCTGCCAGTTTGCCTGAAGTCCTACATATGGAAGACCAGTTTTCAGAAGCATGATAACAAAGATACCAACAAAAGTTCCAAGTACAGATCCATAACCGCCTGTAGCTGCCACACCACCAACGAATACACCGCCGATAGCATCCATCTCAAGACCAGCACCTGTACCAGGCTGTACAGTAGGTGTTACAGCTGCATATGCGATAGCTGCAAGACCTGTAAAAAGACCACATACTACATATACCATTACATGGTAGAATTTAACGTTGATTCCAGAAAGAGCTGCTGCTTCTTTATTAGAACCAATAGCGATGGTATAACGTCCGAATTTTGTATGGTTCAGGACAAATTCCATCAGAAGCACAAGAATTACCATCCACAGGAAACCGATGGGATAACGATCAGCGCTTCTTCCTGTACCGATTGTAAGTTTAAAGATGGAATGGAACCATCCGCCTTCCTGTGTAAGACCCGGCCATGGTGTAGCAGTACAAAGAGAACCGGCGCCACGGGTGATCATACAGGTACAAAGAGTTGCAAGGAATGGCGGCAGATTCATTACACCAATAAGCACACCGTTCAGTGTTCCGATCAGGACTCCAAGAAGCACGCATACCAGCATAGCAACAACAACAGGAACGCCATGGCTTCTTATCAGAGTTCCACCAATCAGTGCGTAACATACCATACCAGTACCAATGGAAAGGTCTACGCCTCCGGTAATAAGCGGGAAGGTAACACCAATTGCCATCAGAAGATCATAGTATGAAAAATCCAGCAAACTCAGCATTGTGTTGTACTGTCTGAACTCCTTACTCATAAAGGAGAATACGGCTGTCAGAGCAATGACAACAAGTAAAACAATAAATCTCTGATCACTTAATATACTTTTTTTCTTCTTAGTCATGACTGTCCTCCTTAATCAATACTACGTGTAGCCTTATCCATGATGTTTTCCTGGGTTGCTTCAGAAATATCAATATTTCCAGTTACTTTACCCTCGCACATGATGATGATACGGTCACTCATACGGAGAACTTCTGTCATTTCAGAAGAAATCATGATAATAGATTTACCTTCTGCTGCCAGTCTGTTCATCAGTTTATAAATTTCATTCTTGGCTCCAACGTCGATACCTCTTGTAGGCTCGTCGAAGATCAGGATCTCACTGTCTCTTGTAAGCCATTTAGCGATAACGACCTTCTGCTGGTTACCACCGGAAAGATTTACAACAAGCTGGTCTGCAGTAGGAGTCTTAGTTGCAAGCTCTTTGATATATTTCTCAGTTACTTCTTTTTCTTTCGCTGAGTCAATCAGGAAGCCCTTGGTAAACTGTTCCATAGTTGCCAGAGTTGTATTTTCAATACAGGATTTCTGAACAACACATCCGTATCTTCTTCTGTCCTCTGACAGATAACCGATACCGTATTTAACAGCATCCTGAGGACTGTTGATAGTCACTTCACGAAGCTGACCATCTTTGTCCATAATGGAAATTTTACCGCTCTGTTTCGGGTCTGCACCAAACAGCGCTCTGGCTGTCTCAGTACGGCCTGCTCCCATAAGACCTGAGAATCCAAGGATCTCACCTTTACGAAGTTCAAAGCTTACATCCTGAACCATCTTGCCGGCATTCAGATGCTCTACCTTAAGAACAATCGGTGCATCCGGTGCAACCATGCTGTGCTGCTTCGGATCCTCATAAATAACACGACCTACCATCATGTTGATGATATCTTCTTTTGTACTGTCTTTTGTGATAAGAGTTCCTACATAACCGCCGTCACGCATAACAGTTACACGGTCTGTAATAACCTTGATCTCATCCATACGATGGGAAATGTAAACAATTCCCAGACCCTTTTCGCGAAGGTCACGGATGATGACAAACAGGTCTGCGATCTCTTTTTCTGTAAGAGCTGCAGAAGGCTCGTCGAAGATAATAACCTCTGCTTTATGAGAAATTGCTTTTGCAATTTCGCACATCTGCTGTTTGCCGACTGTCAGATTATGCATTTTTTCTCTTGGATCGATCTCAATGTTCAGTTCCTTGAACAGTTTCTTGGAATCCTCGATCATCTTCTTGTCATCGATACGGAATCCTTTTTTCGGTTCACGACCAATGAAAATGTTCTGAGCAACTGTAAGATCGCCTACCATGTTCAGCTCCTGATGCACGATTACTACACCTGCATCCTGTGCTTCCCTTGTGTTATGAAATTCTGTTTCCTTGCCTTTATAGACAATAGATCCTGAATCCTTCTGATAGATACCGGTAAGAACCTTCATAAGAGTGGACTTTCCGGCACCGTTTTCTCCCATAAGCGCATGTACTTCGCCGCGTTTCACTTCAAAATTAACGTGATCCAGAGCATGAACTCCAGGAAAGGACTTATCAATGTCCTTCATAGTTAAAATAACTTCACCCATTGTTACATCCTCCCTTCCGATCAGTTCTTTCTGCGTCTTGCAGAAACGTCAGCGTAAACTGCTACAATAACGATAATACCTGTGATGATCATCTGCTGTCCTTTTCCAAGACCAAATGCCATGATTCCCTGCTGGAGAAGAGAAATGATGAACACACCGATCACAGTACCGCCGATGGATGCAAGTCCACCAACCATGGATGTACCGCCCATAACGCAGCCTGCAATTGCTTCGTTGTTGTACTGATCGCCGTAACCAGGCTGAACAGTTGTATATGTAGCTACAAAGAACAGTGCAGCAATACCTACCAGAGTTCCGCAGATCATGTAAGCAAGCATACGCCATTTTCTGGTGTTGACACCGGAAAGACGAACAGCTTCACTGTTGGAACCAAGGCAAAGGATATAACGTCCTGGTTTTGTTCTGTAAAGAACAATACCACAGATAACCGCAACTGTCAGGAAGATTATGATACCTACCGGGAATCCGTTTACAGAAACAATTTTTCTGAACCATCCGTTTACAGGATCACTGCTCATAGGCCAGCTTACAGACTGAGTTTTTGTAAATACAGAAGCAAGACCTTTGGCAATATTCATAGATGCCATAGATACGATGAACGGCGGAACAGACATGTAAGATACCAGCCATCCGTTAAATGTACCAAAGCAAAGACCGATCAGTACGCATAATACCATAGCTGCTGCACAAGGAATACCATAGCTTGTCATGCAGTAACCGGAAACCAGCGCGCAACAGAACATAACCGGTCCGATGGAGAAATCAATTCCTCCAGTAGCGATTACAAAAGTAACGCCCAGTGACAAAAAGCCCAGGAAATACACATAGTTCAAAGTAGATCTGATACTGTCTCCAACAGGGAACTTAGCTCCAAGAACCACTTTAAAGACTACGAACATGAGAATCAGGATCCCTACAAGCAGAATCCTGTTCAGGCCGAGCTTTTTAACGATTGGATTTTGTTTCAGCTTTTCCAATTTCTTCACCCTCCTACTGTTTTTCACACTCTCTGTGTTTTCTTTATAAATAATAACGTGAATCCTTCATAATTGTAATGGAATATCTTCCAAAAAAAGGTTAAATATTTACGGTAATGTAAATATTTAACCTTTTTTGTTGACTGATATACCTAAATTCTATTGTTGATTTTCGTCTGTTTTTGTTGTTTTTATTATATTAAAAGGAAATAACAGCTTTTCCAGTTCTGTAGAGTACATATTTTCAGGAGTAACAAGAGCGCTGCCAGAATTGATCTCCGTCTCATAGGAAAGCCCCCGTAAAAGACGGGCCGTTTCCTCTACTCCCATATATCCCATCTTAAAGGCTTTCTGAACCACAATGCCCTTAAATACCCCATGTTCCATAAGCTGAACCGCTTCCTGGGAACTGTCTACTCCCACTACCTTTACCTGCTTCTCCATATCCGCTGCTTTTACCGCCCTGGCTGCACCTACGGAAGAATACTCGTTCATTCCTGCGATCATTTTAAGATCCGGATATTTTTTCAGAAGATCCAGGGTAAGCTGATATGATTTTTCGTAGTCAGAATCACAGTATACCACATCTGCAATATTCTTCTCCAGCTTTCCAAGTCCGGTACGAAAACCTGTTTCTCTTTCCACTGCCGTAGAAACCCCTTTTACATGAGCAACTATTGCCAACCTGTCCTCCGGTTCAAGAAGAGTAGCCGCAAATTCTCCAAGTCGCTCTCCTGCTTCCATATTGTCCGTAGCCACGGTAATATCTTGAATAGGCTGGTCTGTATAAGAATCAATAAAGGTCAGACGGATTCCCTGGTCTTTGGCTTTTTGCAAAAGACTGTCCGACTCCGTAAAGCTGGAAGGCGAAATCAAAATTGCATCAGGATGCTTCTCAATGGCTTGTTCCAAAATCCTGTTCTGTCCTTCCACATCATTTTCCTTTTCCGGCGCCATGATCTCAATATCTGAATTATATTCCTTTGCCGCCATCCTGGTTCCCTGGATAAGAGATGTCCAAAAATCGTTTGTACCGTCTACGGTTTTGGGAATGTAGATCATGGAAAGTCTCCGCTCTCCTCCAGTTTCATTTCTGTAATTTACAATTCCCGCGGCAGCTGCAGCCACAAGAAGAACCAACAATGCAGCAATCCATTTTTTGTATTTTTTCATTGCAGATCCTCCTTTTTCCCTGGTCCTGGAATAGTAATAGTGGCAGTGGTTCCTTTTCCTACTTCACTTTCATAGGTAATACCGTACTCATTTCCATAATAAAGCTGAAGGCGTTTCTGCACATTATAGATTCCCACCCCGTTAGAGCGATAATTGACCTTATGCTTTTCGTAAATATGTTCCAGAGTTTCCTCATCCATTCCTACGCCGTCGTCAATAACCTGGAGAACTGCATTTCCGTCTTTTGGAAATCCTCTGACCAAAAGGAAGCCTTTGCTTTCCTTATATTTCAGTCCATGGTATATAGCGTTTTCGATCACCGGCTGCAGCACCAGCTTAATAAGAGGAATATTTAATATAGAAGGATCTACGTCTATCTGATATTCCATTTTATCCTTATAGCGCATTTTCTGGATGGTGAGATATCCTCTGGCATATTCGATTTCCTGCCCTATGGACACCACCTCGTCTTCATTACTGATACTCTGTCTCAAGAGCCTTGCCAGAGAAGCGGTCATCAAAACCACCTCTTCGTTTTTCTTTCCCTCTGCCATCCATATAATAGAGTCCAGCGTATTATAAAGAAAATGAGGATTGATCTGAGACTGGAGCGCCTTCAGTTCACTCTTTCTTTTTGCCTCCTGTTCCCGGATATTCTGTTCCATCAGATCCTGTATTCTGTGTGTCATCACATTAAAGGAGGTGGTAAGGCTGCCGATCTCATTCGCAGAGTCCACTACAATGTCTGAAACGCTAAAATCGCCTTCCTGTACCTTTTCCATGGATTCACAGAGCTTCTGGATAGGCTGGGTAATATTTTTTGCAATAAATTTTGAAAAAAACAACGCCACAGCCACCAGACCTGCCGCAACGAGAATATAAAGGCTTTGCGCCTCGTTACTCTTCCTAAGAAGTTCTTCCACGCGCACACTGTCCACAACTGTCCATCCTGTTTTTTCTGAACGGGAAATCGTATACAGCTTTTCGCCGCTTCCCTTTCCATACAGGATCGTATCTGATTCCGACTCCATGATCAGGCCAATGTTCTCTGTCTGAAGCTCATTATATAACTGCTGCTGTTGCGGATGATAAACAATATTTCCTTCTGCATCAAGAATAAACGCATAGCCCTGATTGCCTACTATATTCTGATCGCAAAGTCCGCTTATGGCGCTGTAGTTCAGGTCAATAAAAAACACTGCTTCTTTTTTTGTGGAGCCAGAACTTTGATCGCGGATCCCGCGGCTCAGGGTAATAACCCAGGGGCGTTCTCCACTGATAATGTGCTGTACGTGGGACGAGCTTAAGTAGGAACTCTGGGAACCGTTCAAAGCGTTCATGTACCATTCCTGGCTGTGGATATCCAAATCCGGGTTTGTCATTTCTCTTCCGTCATTGATAAACATTCTGCCGTTTTCGGAAATAATACCAAGGTTCAGTATATCGCTGCGGCTGTCCAGAATGGTCTCAAACTGATTCAGGATCCTTCCTCTTACCTCAGGACCTACATGATCTCCAAAAAGATAGGTCTGCACATCTTCATTACTGGAAACCAGATAGGAAATATTTTCCATGTAGTCAATATAAGAATCAATGTTCTGATTCATCTGCTTTATGATGGTCTGAGTATATAAGGAAGAATTTTCAAAAACCGAAGTTCTTGTATAGTTCATGGAAATCACTGTAGCGATCACTACCGCGCCCAGAAGCAGCATAGAAACCATGGCAAATATCACGCTCTGGATGCTTTTGAATCTTCCAAGCAAACGTTCTCCTGGTCTGATTTTTTTCATCTTCTCTTCTCCCTGGCATACTCAGTGGGCGTGACTCCTGTCATTTTTTTAAAGGAAATACCAAAATAATGGGGATCGGAAAATCCAACCTTTTCTGCAATCTCATAGTTTTTCATGGTGGTGTTTTCCAAAAGCTCCTTTGCCTTTTCCATTCGGGTACGGATCAGAACTTCTGTAAAAGTCTCCCCTGTCATTTTTTTGAAAATGGTGCTGAAATAACTGGTACTGATATTCAAATAGGAACAAATATCATTTAAGCTCAAATCAGGATCCATATAATTTTGCTGGATGTAATCTGTTGCAAGACGTGCCTGTTTTTCTTCACTGGAGCTGTTCATATCGCTTAAAATCTTAAATACCTTTCCTATATGATCTTCCACAAGTCTGCAGGCGCTGTCAAAAGATTTTTGTTCTGTAATCTGGCGCAGCAGCTCATCTCTTCCCTCCTGCACACAGGCCATATCTGCTGAAACATCCTCACAGACACGGTCCATTGTACGTACGATCTGCTGGAGATACATACAGGCGCGGCTTTTTTCCACAAATCCTCTGCGGATAGAGTCCTTCATCTCCCGGACCATTTTTTCTACGATCTCTCCGTTTCCTGTTTTCAGCGCCGCAGTAAAGCGGTCAAGGAGCTGATCTATAGGAACCGGAGGAATATCCTTATGTTCCGCCATATCGATCAAAAGTTTTCCGCCAAGAAGATATCTGTACTCCATAGCCTGGGCTGCCATATCATGAGAAAGAAGCAGCTTATCGGGAGACTTTACCCAGTCTCCGATTCCCATTGAAACGTCAATTCCCATTACTTCTTTCATTTTTTCCTGGATCTCACGACAGATTTCTCTTGTGGCGGCAATAAAATCCCGTCCCCATTTTTCCTGAAAAAGGATGCAGACCCTATTTCCGCCTTCCTGGTATGCGTAGCCTGCCTGTTCCCTGGTTACGATTTCGTCACTGATATTATAAAGTACAAAAGCCATCAAAGCGCTTTCCTGACGCTTTTCCATATCAAGCTGGTACATATTTGAATAAAGATCAATGTCAAACATGGCCACTCTGTAACGCACTGCAGAAAGTTCGATTCCCATTCCTCTCAGCTTTTCCAGACTTTCTTCCACATTGGCTGTACAGTTTACAAGAGCTTCCATGGCCTTGGAGCGGATGATCTGGGCATTTTTATGATAGCTTTCAGAAGCCTTTGTCAATTTTTCAATTTTTTTCTTTTCTTTGCGCTTCTCGTCCACCTTTTTTTTCATTTTTTCGATCACGTCAGTCAGCTCCATGGCTGTTACCGGCTTCAGAAGATATTCGCTGACATTATACTGAATTGCCTTTTTAGCATACTCAAATTCTCCGAATCCACTAAAAATCACGATCACAATATCAGGATAATTGTCATGAAGAAAATGGCTCAGCTCCATTCCATCCATATAAGGCATCAGAATATCTGTAAGCACAATATCCACTGGATTTTCTTTTACAAATTCTGCAGCCTGCTGGCCGTTTTCACAATCTCCCACCAGCTCGCAGCCAATTCCCTTCCAGTCAATGTTTTCTTTGATCGCGTCTCTTACAAGAATCTCATCATCAACAAGTAATATGCGGTACATAAACTATTCAAAAACCCCCACTTATTTTTCTATACTTTTTATTCCTGAATATATAAAATTAGTTTATCACATTTCCTGCTCTTTTGGAATATGAAAAATCCGCCATCTCTGCCTCGCAGCAGATTCCGACGGATTCTTTCTATATTATATATGATTATTTTACGATCACTCCATCCTCATCCCAGAGGTCATGCCAGTCGTTGGCTCCCTCCCAGAGGAAGACCTGTCCTTTTACAAGACGGTTGCCTTTTTCAAGAGTGGAAATTACTTTCATCTCTTCTTCTGTAAGAGGATCCTCTGTAACACATTTCAGGTTTGAGGAATAGTTATGAACAGAGAATGGAATGGAGATCTCTCCTCTCTGATGTGCCCATTTCAGCGCAACAAGAGCCGGATGTACGCCATGAGCCTCTGCAATGGCTTTCATTTCAGGAAGCTGCAGATCAGCCACATCCTCCGGGCAGATATCTCTTTCCGGTCTTCTTGGAGAACCAAGAGGCATATAGCCTACTGGCTGGATATTATGTGAAACAAGGTACTCATAAAGCTCCTGCTGCTGGAAGCAGACATGAAGCTCCAGTTCACAGGCTGCAGGTTTAATCTTCATAAGAGGAAGTACTGCCTCCAGTTTCGGAATTGTCATATTGGAGATTCCGATATAACGGATCACTCCTTTTTCCACCAGTTCCTCGCACTGACGGTAGGTATCCATAAACTCTTCTACACTAAAAGGTCTGGAATCTGGATTACGTGAATCCACATCGCATCCCGGCGCATGGTAGTTTGGGAAAGGCCAGTGGATAAAATAAAGATCCACATAATCACACTGAAGATCCTGAATGCTCTTTCTGCAAGCCTTTTCTACATCCCGGTGCATATCGTTCCATACCTTTGTCATAATAAAGAGATCCTTTCTCTCCACTACGCCTTCTTCAAAGGCTTCCTGGAATACCTTTCCGATCTGAGGCTCATTTCCATAGCAGGCAGCGCAGTCAAACATACGGTAGCCGCAGCGCACAGCTCCTGCAACAGCTTCAGATACCTCCTCTGCAGACACACGGTCAGATCCAAAGGTTCCCATTCCCACACAAGGAACTTTTTCCCCGGAAGGGAGCGTTACTTTCGGCACAAGGGCCGGATCGATAAATTCTGCCATCTTTTCTTCTCCTTTTCTTATTTATATCTATTTTCTTAAAAAAACATATTTCTTATAATTTTTTTATTATAATCTGAGGAAGGAGCTTTTCCATATCCTCCATACAGAAAAATCCTGTTTCTTCCCTCATAGCTGCCGCTGCAGAAATGGCGCTTGCCTTTCTGAGAATTTCTGAAAGGGGCAGTCCCTCCTTTATTCCAACAGCAAATCCTGCAATCATGGAATCTCCGCAGCCTACTGTATTTACTGCATGGATCTTCGGAACCTCTGCCCGGAAAATTCCCTCGTCGCTTACTGCAAGAGATCCCTCTGCCCCAAGGGAAACCGCCACTATCTCCACTCCATTTCTGTGGATTTCCTTTGCTGCCTCAATGATATCATGGATATCATCACAGGACTTTCCTGTAAGCATTCTTATTTCGTCAATATTGGGCTTAATAAGCGTGGGGACAGCCTGGATTCCCATTTCCAGAAGCTTTCCGCTTGTATCTAGGATCACTTTTTTGCCAGCGTCTTTTACGATTTTAACAAGACTCTGGTATGCGATTCCATCCAGTCCCTTTGGCACACTTCCAGACATTGCCACAACTTCAGCCTCAGCCACCAGGCTTTTGAACTTTTCTTCAAATCCTTCCCAGTCTCTTTGGCCAATGGTAAATCCCGGTTCCAGAAACTCTGTCTGCACCTGGTTTACCTCATCCCAGATATTGATACAGGAACGGCTTTCTGCATTCACATGGTAAAATTCACTTCTGATCCCAAAAGGTTTCAGAGCGTCTTCGATATAATTTCCCGCATGGCCGCCTACAAATCCTGTAGCCACTACCTCTGCTCCATAAATGGAAGCCGGTTTGGAAACATTTAAACCCTTACCGCCCGGTACATAGGAACACTCCTTTACCCGGTTCACTTCCCCAACCTTAAAATCCTCTACCACGTACCTTTTATCAATAGCTGCGTTTAATGTTACTGTCAGTATCATTTCATTCTTCCTCATTTGACAAAAGAATCTTTCCTTTTACAAGTCCCGGCGTCTTATAAAACTGGAATGCTTCCTGCGCCTGGCTCATGGGAATTTTTTTATAGATAAATCCAGGATCAAATTTTAACTGTCCTGTTGCAAAGTAATGAGCAGTCAATTCCCATTCCTTTCCAGGATAAGGAGCGCTGTAGGACATCCAGGAGCCGGTAAGTTTAAATTCCTTGCGGTTCATATTTTCCCACTGAGCAGGTGTAAAGGACAGTTCCTCGTGGGGAGTTCCTATAAAGCATACATGGGCCTTATTTGCCGCCAGCTCAAAAGCCATGTGCATGGTGGGAACCTGTCCTGCTGTTTCAAATACATAGCCGTAGCCTTTTTCATCTGTAAGAGCCATTGCTCTTTCCATATAGTCCTCTTTTGTGGTATCAACCACCGCGTCTGCTCCCAGCCGCTTCGCAAGCTCCAGACGCTCTTTGCTGATATCAAAAACAACTACTTTCTTAGATCCAAAGATTTTTGCCCACTGCATGGTAAACATACCAATGGTTCCTCCTCCAAGGACTGCCACGTACTCTCCGCCCTGATAATCATTCTGAAGGAGTCCATGAAGCGCTACTGTAGACGGCTCAAACATAGCTCCCTGTTCATAGGGAATGGATTTGTCAAAAGGAACTGCATTCTGCTCTGGAACTACCACATAATCCGCATTACTTCCCTGCTCTCTGGAGCCGATAAAGCTGTAATGTTTACACAGGGAATAATTTCCCTTCTGACAGTCTTCACATTTCATACAAGGTACAAGAGGCGCTCCTGAAACCCGGTCTCCCACCTTTACCTTGGTAACTCCTTCTCCCACTTCAGTTACGTCTCCTGAAAACTCATGTCCAAGAACAATGGGATAAAAATGTACGCCGTGATTCAGCACCCTGGGAATATCGGATCCGCAGATTCCAGAATACCTTACTCTGATCTTCACATAGCCTGGTTTTACCTCCGGCTCCGGGATTTCCTGATACTGAACATCCTCATTTGCTGCAACAACTGCTGCTTTCATAATCAAAACTCCTTCCTGATATATGTATATTTATTTATGTTTTGTCATCATTCCTGACAGGGAACGGTATAATTCCAGATACGTTTCATATGTCTGATCGTAAACTGCTTTGTCAGACAAATTCGGTTCATGTGTTCTTGTGACCTGCACCGTTTCCTGAACCGCTTCCTCATAATCTCTGTAAAATCCTGTTCCCACTCCTGCCAGCATCGCCGCTCCCAAAGTAGTGGCCGTATCGGAGGCAGGAACCAGGATCCTTCTTCCTGTTACGTCTGCCTTTATCTGGGTCCAGAGAAGAGAATTTGCAGATCCTCCCATGGCTCTCAGCACCCTGGCTTGCGCTCCTGCCTCCCCGGCAGTTTCCAGATTATGCCGAAGAGAAAAAGCAACTCCTTCCATACATGCCCGTACCATATGGCCTTTTGTCTTAGAAAAATCAAGCCCATAAAAAACGCCTTTTGCATAGGGGTTCCAGATGGGAGAACGTTCCCCTGCCATATATGGGAGAAAAACAAGGCCGTCGCTTCCGGGATTTACTTTTTCTGCAATTTCATTAAGCTGGTTCAAAGATGAAATTCCTGTTTCCCTTTTCATCATCCGCTCATAATCCGCAAATTCCCGTTCGAACCAGCGCATCACTCCGCCGCCTCCGGTTGTTCCGCCCTGGAGAAGCCATTTACCAGGGATCACATGATATCCCAGGATCAGTCTTGGATCTGCCTTACACTGGTCAAGACAAATACTCATACCGCCAGCCTGACCGCCCTGCTCCTGAGTTTCTCCCGGATGGATCACTCCTGCGCCAAGAGTTCCGCAGGCTGCGTCAAGGCCGCCTGCCACAACTGGAGTTCCCTCTGCAAGTCCTGATTCTTCTGCTGCTTTTTTTGTTACTGTTCCTATAATTCTGTCACAGGGAACAATTTCTGGAAGAAATTCTCTGGGAATCCCCAGTTTTTCGCACATGTTCTCATCCCAGGTTCCTGTTCTCATATCAAAACAGTGAAGCCCATAGCCCTGGGACAAATCCTGAGAAATCTCTCCGGTAAGCTTAAAAGCAATAAAACTGTTTGACTGAAGGATCTTATAGGTATGGCTGTAAACTTCTGGAAGATTTTCTTTATACCAGAGAATCTTTGCCGTAGTATAGGAAGGCTGCAGAGAATTTCCTGCAACATGAAAAATCTCCTCCCCACCGATTTTTTCATTCAGCCGTTCACAGATGTACTGGGCTCTGGTATCCATCCAGATAGGCGTATTGGTAAGTACCTTTCCCTCTTTGTCAATGGCAATGGCAGACCAGCTTTGGCCGTCAATACCAACCCCTGCGATCTCTTTTGGGGAAATCCTGGCCTGATGAAGCAGGGAACGTACCGCCTGGCAGACAGCGCTCCACCATTCCTCTGGATTTTGTTCCGCCCATCCTTCCTTTGGATAATATACCTGATAATCTCCGGTTGCTGCTGCCTTTACCTGTCCTTTTCTGTCAAAAAGCGCGGCCTTACAGGCGCTTGTTCCAATATCAATTCCAATTACATATGAATGATTCATTTTTCTTTTCCTCATAAATGGTCTGCATTTTGGGGTTTCTTTTTTATCTGCATAACAGATTTTCCGGGAATCATAGATGTCTCCAGTTTTTCTGTCCGGCAGGAAGCAGGCTCTTTGCTGTTTTCCAGCCTCTCCAGTATCATATTTGCCGCTGTTTCTGCTATTTTTTCTGTGGGTTGGGAAACAATGGTAAGTTTGGGATTACATGCTCTGGCAAAAGGAAGATTGTCAAATCCGATAATGGATATCTGATCTGGAATACGGATTCCCAATTCATTCAGGCCGATCACTGCTCCCATAGTCATTTCGTAATTGGTCACAAAAACTGCTGTCATATCTGGATTTTTGCTGACAAGCTCTTCCATGGCGCGGACGCCTCCCTGAATGGTATAGTCTCCATGTACAACAAGGGATTCCCGGACAGGAAGCTTAAGGCTTTCCATGGTGTTGAAATATCCTTTCATACGTTCCTGGGCTGTAAAAACATCCTCCGGGCCCCCGATGATCCCAATATTTCTGTGTCCGTTTTCATAAAGAAGGCGAAGGGCCTCTTTTGAGGACCGTTCATTGTCCACCAGTACGCTGTCACATTCCACTTCCTTGATCTTACGGTCGATCAGGACAATGGGTTTCCCTGTTTTTTGGAACCCATTCAAATGTCCCCCTTCTGTGTCTACCGGCATGTTGATCAATCCGTCCACACGCTTCCGAAGTAGAAAATCTACTGCTTCCTGTTCCAGTTTCCTGTCTGTACGGCAGTCGCAGATCATGGTGGCATATCCATGATTTCTCAGAATATCCTCCATGCCGCTAATGATCTCTGCACAAAAGATATTATTCAGTTCCGGGATTACTACGCCAATGGTTTTTGTAGCGTTTGTTTTCAGATTCCTGGCAACCTCGTTTACCTCATAATGCAGTTCCTCGATGGCTTCTTCGATCTTTTTTCTGTTTTTTTCTCTGACGTTCCCTCCGTTAAAATAAGAAGAGATCGTTGCAAGACCAAGACCTGTGCGCCTGGCTATATCCTTCATGGTCGCTGCCATATAAATCACTCCATTTTTTCAGGCTTTTCCGTCGCAGCCGCATACCTTCATACGATATTTTACAAGTTCTTTCACAGCCTCTATGGCTGCGCGGCCGTACGCCTTAGGATCAATGGTGTTTTCCTTTTCGGCAAAGGTCTGTTTTACAGCTTTAGAATACGCGTCCCGAAGCTCTGTTGCAAAATTCACCTTGCACATGCCTCTCTTTACGCAGTCTCTTACATCATCATCGCTTAATCCAGAAGCGCCGTGAAGTACAAGAGGGATGTCTACAGTCTTTCGGATTTCTGTCAGTCTCTCTTTGTCAAGGACAGGAGTTCCCACATAGAATCCATGAGCAGTTCCTATTGCAACTGCCAGAGAAGTCACACCTGTACGCTCTGCAAACTCCTTTGCTTCAGAAGGATCTGTATTGGTGTCAGCCTCTGCTTCCAGATCGTCCTCTTTGCCGCCTACCTTGCCAAGCTCTGCCTCACAGGGAATATCAAGAGAGCGAGCCACGTCGGCAACCTTTTTGGTAAGAGCCACATTTCCCTCAAAATCAAGTTTGGAACCGTCGATCATTACAGAGGTATAGCCTGCATGAATTGCCTGCATTGCAAGCTCAAAACTGTCTCCATGATCCAGATGAAGACATACCGAAACGCTTGCTTTGGCTGCCTCTGCAGCCACTAAAGCTGCATATGTTTCAACTGTTCCATATTTGACTGTAGACGGCGTAGTCTGAATCATAACAGGGGCTTTTACTTCCTCCGCTGCCTGAATGATCGCTTTTACCATTTCCATATTTTCTGCATTAAAAGCTCCTACTGCATAACCTCCCTGCTGCGCCTTTTGGAGCATTTCTTTTGATGTGACAAGTGGCATGATCATTTCCTCCTTATAATTAAAATCGTAAAATATCATCGAAACCGAAACGTTTCTGTTTTATTTATCATAACTCGCCGAAACGTTTCTGTCAATCGTAAATATTTCATCATTTTAAGGAAAATATTCCCTTGCTTTATAAGCCAGATACAGGTAAATTTAATATCAAATGTATAAGGAATATATAAGATGCCGGAATTTTTTCCGAAATCAGTTATATCCTGAATTTTATGGAGGTAGGATTATGTTAAAAGGAATTCCTGAAATTTTATCACCCGAATTATTAAAGGTTTTATGTGAAATGGGACACAGCGACCGTCTTGTTATTGCAGACGGAAACTTTCCTGTAGAGTCTATGGGCAAGAATGCCATCACCATCCGCTGCGACGGTCATGGGGTTCCTGAGATTCTTGAAGCGATCCTTAAGGTTTTCCCTCTGGATACTTATGTAGAGCATCCGGTAAACCTGATGGAGGTTATGCCTGGCGATACAGTAGAGACACCGATCTGGGATACCTATAAAGAGATCATCCGTAAGTATGACGACAGAGGAGATGCTGTTGTAGGCAATATCGAACGCTTCAAATTCTATGACGAAGCAAAAATATCTTACTGCATTATTTCCACAAGCGAGAAGGCGCTGTATGCAAACGTAATGCTTCAGAAGGGCGTTGTAATTAACGATTAGGGAATCTGACTGTCAGGGATAGGCAGCATGTTCCATGCTATGGGGTGTAGCATAATAACGATCATATAAACTGGCATGAATATCCAAGTTGCGGAATATTCATGCCGTTTTTTTATCATATATACTTTTGTGTTTATGGACAGGCGATGTAATCCCATGATATGATTAAAAAAAGCAACCAAAACCCTGCGGAAAAACATAAACCCATTTATGCGCAGATCCGATACAATTTATGACCTGTTGACTCCTGCATCAAAAACTGCTAAGGAGGGATTTCATGAAATACCGCAAAAACAAACTGTTAGCCCTGCTGCTTGCCGCCCTGATTGCCTCAGGCAATGTTTCTGTCTCGGGCGCAGACTTTATGTCCGACCCAGAAACCCTAGCTCTGGAAGAACAGATCTTTTCATCAGAATCTTCGGACTCCGGCGCTGATGGATTTTCTGATATCAATGAAGATTCAGAGGAAAACTTTATTTCTGATGACCCTTTCATAGACGGCTCCTCTTCTTCCAGTCCTGAACCTCTGGAAACAGAAAAAGAACTTTTGGAAGAAAGCATAGAGGAACCGCCTGCTGAAAATGAAGAAGCCAAAGATACAGCTGACAAGATCAATGACTTTTCTTCTCAGGAAGAAACGCCATTTTCCTCTGGAGAGGTTTTACCGAAAAAAACCACTGACTATATTCTGGGAAGGCCAATGACTCCAGAAGAAATACAGGAACAGCTTTCTCTTATGGGTAATTCTCCCTCTTTTGCTCCTATGAACAATGCAGACAGTTGCCTTGACATCAGTATGTACGCTGTCCCTGATCCCTATTATGACTCCAGAGAATCAGGAATCATTACTCCTGTCAAAAACCAGAATCCTTTTAATATCTGCTGGGCCTTTAGCATGGCCTCAAATTTTGAGACTTCTCTTCTGAAAAAAGGCCTTGGCGTTTTTGATCTTTCTGAAGAACACCTTGCCTATTTTTTTGCAAACCGAAGGAACGATCCCCTTGGAAATACGCCGGAGGACAAAATCCTGCATCTGAAGTCAGACTACCATGACGGCGGAAACGACAGGGTTGCTTCTTTTTTCCTCAGCACCTGGTCCGGCATGGTTTCTGAGGAAAAAGCCCCTCTTCCTACAAATGCCGATCATACTGCCAATCTTTCCAAACCGCTTGATCCCTCTCTGGCATATGACACAGACGCCTTTTTGGAAGATGCTGTTTTTTCCCAGTATTCTGTGGATCGTATGAAACTCCTTCTTACAGAATATGGTTCTGTATCTGCGCTGATCCATATGGATAACAAAGGGATCTACTACCGTCCAGAAACAGCCGCATCCTGTTATCCCTTTTCTGGAAATGTCAATCATGCGGTTACTGTTGTAGGCTGGGATGATGATTACTCTAAAGATAATTTTCCCTCTGCATCTAATGTTATGAACAATGGCGCGTGGATCGTAAAAAACAGCTACGGCGTTTCCTGGGGAAAGGAGGGATATTTTTATCTTTCCTATGAGGACGCTTCCATTGCCGATCTTGTGTGTAATACTGCGGTTTCCAATCCAGCCTATCCTAATAATTACTTTTATGACGGAGCCTGTACCGGAACTGCCAGCGTTGCCCTGAACCCCGGCTACTCCATTGCAAACGTCTATATAGCCTCGGCCTCAGAAGGATCTGATGAGGAGCTTGGAGAAATCGTCCTTGCCTCCAAGCAGGATTTTACCAGTTTTCAGATCCAGATTTACACGGATCTTACAGATTCCTCTAACCCAGTCAGCGGAACCCCTGCCTTTTCTTCTCCTATGGAATATACCCAGGCTCTGGCAGGAATTGACACTGTCCCATTGGAAACGCCTGTCAGAATTTCCCATGGAAGCGCCTATTCTGTTGTACTTACCATACTGGATCAAAAAAGCAGCTATTACATAGAAATGGACACAAGCGCAGCTTCCGGAAACTGGTTCAGCGCAAAAGCCGGACTTGCTCCCGGCCAAAGCTTTTTCTGTACCAGCGCCAATAAACAGACATGGACTGACGCCTATACAAAAAATTACTGTTTCAGCATCAAAGCCCACACCAGAAATGTAAAGGCAGCGCCTGCTCCTACTGTCACTCCAATGCCCAAAACCTATGGAATTACCTATAAGACCAACACAAGGTTAAAAACAGGAAATATGCCTTCGGACGCTGCTTCCTACACTTATGGAAAAACAGCAAAAGTCAAAGCCGCTCCTTATTGTACTTCTCGTTTCTTCCTTGGATGGAATACAAGATCCGACGGCAGGGGAACCTCCTACAGACCTGGACAAACGGTTCAGGTAAAAGGGAACATAACTCTTTATGCTCAATGGGGAGTACAATATACCTCTTCCCGGATCATATACCGGGTCAACGGAAAACAGACTGTTACCTGTTACGGTCCTTCCAGCCGTAACCTAAAAAAAGCATCTATCCCTTCTATCATACGCTATAATGGGATCACCTACAAGGTAACAGAAATACGTGCCAAGGCTTTTTACAAAAATTCCCGTCTGACTACTGTTAATATTGGAAATAACGTAGCCGTAATCGGGGAAAAGACTTTTGCCGACTGTAAAAAGCTTTACCGAGTCAATATCGGAACAGGATTAAAACAGATCAACAGCCATGCCTTTGACCATGTAAAAAAGGGCTGTGTCATTAAAATCCAAAGCACTAAACTAAAAAAAGTAAGCTCCAGGATTGATTACGGAACATCAAAAATGACAGTCCGTGTTCCCCGGAAAAAGCTGCATCCTTACAAAAAACTTTTCCGAAAAAAATCCCGGACCGTCACAGTAAAATTCTATTGATACACAAAAAATGCGAAGCATTTTCTATGAAAAAAAGTGTTTCGCATTTTCTTATACTTATCGTTTTATAAAGTGATAAACCAACACGCCTGATGCCGCAAGAACCGCTGCCAGTGCGATCCAGATAAAAGAGCGGGGAATCCCTGAAGAGGATTCTACCTCTGTGCTTGACGCTTTTTTTGCCTCAGGCTGTTCCTTCTCTGCTTCTGTTCTGTCAGACGAAGCAGAATCTGTTTCTTTTTTCTCTGTTGATGTTGCTTCTGTATTCTCAGCAGGCGCATCTGTAATTTTATCTTCTGGCTTAGCAGCTTCTTCTATGGGCGTTACTTCAACCTTTTCTTCTGTCTGATTCGTTTCCTCCTTTGGCACAGCTGCCTCTTCTACGGGCGTTACTTCAACTTTCTCTTCTGCCGGATTCGTTTCTGTCTTTGACATAGCTGGTTCTTCCGCCTTCTCTGATTCCTGAGCCTTTGCTTCCTTTGACAAAGCTGCTTTTTCTGTTGGCGTTACCGCTTCTTTTGATTTCCTTGCTTCTTCTGTATCTTCCAGGTTGATCCATCCGTTTTTTCCGTCCACAGAGGTCTTCCCCCAGTGTGATCCATCCACCAGCTTGGCATCCTGTGTAATATGAAGAGTTTCTCCATTCTCAATCTCACGAAGCTTTGGAACCGGACCGTATTTCTCCCCCGGTCCCTGATAAAGCTTCTGGCTTCCCTGGCGGGAATAAGCCTTTACATCATAGTCTGCGTAATAATCAACATTATCCCGTCCTGCAATATAAAGTTCTGAATCAATGGCTTCCTGTCTGGACTGAGCCGGACGGCAATCCTTCAGAGGCGCAAATCCCATCATTCCATGATACTCTGCATATCCCCAGGTTCCGTTATTCTCCACCTCGCCTTCAATATGGAGCGCAGTTCCATTGGGGATCAGTTCCTCATTCAGCTTCGTGGAGCCAAAATCCGGATTCGAGTACATATCAATCCCTCCTGCCTTAGACTCCACAATCATATAGTAGTCCGTAATAATATCAGGCTGAGTCTTTCCCTTTTGTGAATCTGCATGAACTGCTGTGCAAACCATCAGACTAAGCAGCAGCGCCAGACAGATTCTAACTGTTATTTTTTTCACATTCCTATCCCCTTACTTTTGTATTCTCTATGAAACACCTTAACACAGGCTTTCTGACACGATAAAATGATGTCAAGGTCAAAAGATGCCCAACGAATTGTTCCGTGCTTTGCACTCCCACAATTCTGCCCAAAATTATCATAGCACAGTTCTGTATTTTTGGTAATCCCTTTTCGTTCCAAATATTTCTATATTTTACGACAGGATTTGACTTTTTAAATCACTTTATTTTCCAAATAGCATTCCAACAGATATGACGGATTTTCATAATACATACTACTGTTATAATCGTCAATTTTGGCGCTGATAAATGAGTTATATACCTTCCATAACGCATCAATAATGCCTATCTTTTCATATTCAGCCACAGACTTGATCAATCGTTTATATACTTTACCTATATCCCAATGGGTTGGGATAGCATATTTACATTCTGCCACATTATCAAAATTTCCTGTTTTAATGTCTGCTTCTTTGATAAAATCATCACTGACCCTGTCTATATTATCACTGTGATAAATATCTGCTAAATCATAGATTTTTTCGAGATTCTTTTTTCCTAATGCATTTACGGTTTTTGCTCTTGTATTTTTCGTCTTTCTTGCAATATAATCAATTAAACTACATGTAAAAAATAAATCATTTTCTTTTACCGACTCTCGTCCTTTATTCTCCATTACAAGACCTCCTCAAACCCTCTGTATTCAAGACATTGTAAGGCTTCTTTGGTGCAAAAATTAATCTGATGTGTTGGATATTTAAACTTCGCCAAAACCCAAAACTGTTCCCTTGTAATACTTCCATCCATGTAATCAGATACATAATTATAAATCTGATCGTTTGCCATAGCGCCAATTACAATATCATGCGAATGTTCCTTACCGCCTCTGCAAGCAATGATAAAATCCAGCCATTCATCCGTCATTTCCTTAAACTCTTTTATTTGCAGATCAGAATCCAACCGAACATCGTAGATAGATACAATTTTTGTATTATACCGTTTCGCCCATCGTTGCGCCTGCTCTTTTATAATCGTGCAGTAAAACCCATTTCCAAAATCCTTTGTATTTCTTCCAATACGAATCTCTGGATTTTCAACTGCTGTATACCCTCCATGATATACTGTCATTTTCGCCACTTAACATCTACCTCTCTGTCTGTTTTTTGTATTAGGCTTTAAAACAATAACTGAACCTCGTCTGAGTTTTTTTGCACTGTAGCCTTCCATTTCCAAACCTTATTTATACTTATTTTACCACAAATCATCCTCACAACCAATTCCCTCTCATAAAATCCCCGCCTAAATCAATGTTTCTCTCCCATGACTGATCACTGACTGCTCTCTCCCCTTCTTTTCTCATTGTAAACTCCCCGGCGAATTGATATAATAAGAAAAACACATTCAGAATATAAAAAAGAAAGGAACTTCTATTTTGAAAACACTTATCTTAAACGGTTCTCCCCGAAAAAAAGGAGACACGGCAAGTCTTTTAAATATTATAAAGCCTAATCTTAAAGGCGATATCAAGGTAGTAGACGCCTACTACTGCAATGTAGCTCCCTGCGTGGACTGCCGATACTGCTGGAAGAACCCCGGCTGCTGCGTAAAGGATGAAATGCAGGAGATCTACAAATATATTGAAGACTGCGACAATGTTCTGATCGCTTCTCCTATTTATTTTTCAGAGCTGACCGGGAAACTTCTTGATCTGGGAAGCCGTCTGCAGACCTATTTCAGCGCCAAATATTTTCGTAAGGAAACTCCTGTGGCAAAAGCAAAAAAGGCCGGAGTTCTTCTTCTTGGCGGCGGTATGGGCGCCATGGACAAGGCTTTTGATACTGCAAAGATCCTGCTGCATGATATCAACGCCGACCATATTTTCCCTCTGATCTCCTATCATGGAACAGACAACGCTGTTGTTTCCCAGGATCCGGAAATACTGCGTCAGCTGGAAGAGCTGTGCAGATTTTTTAACGGCGAAGCCCCTCATAGTCAAACATTGGAATAAAACTTTCTTTTGCCGTTTCTCCTTCCTGGATAAAGGCGTTTTCCACACCCAGATCCAGTGCATAGGATAAAAGGCGCTCATACTCTTTTTTTGTGACTTTCCGGTTCAGCTCCGGGAAGTCTTTTTTTACCTGGGGCAAAGGCGTATACTGGTTCATCAGGCTTAAATATACCTGATCTCCATAGGTTTCAAACACATACTTTACAACTGCTTTGGCATTTTTTACACGCCCAGGTAAAAGAAGGTGACGGACGATCACTCCTGATTTCATCATTCCTTCACTGTCAAACACTGCCCTTCCCGTCTGACGGACCATCTCTGCAAGGGCTTCCTTTGCTCTTTCTGGATAGTCTGGGGCTTTGGAATATTTCTCAGCCCACTGTTTTTCCATATATTTAAAATCTGTCAGATAAATATCCACAATCCCTTCCAGCATTTTAAGAGTTTCTACCTTTTCATACCCGCTGCAGTTATATACTACAGGAAGGCTCATTCCCTCTTTCCTTGCTCTTTTTACTGCCCGAATGATCTGAGGCGTGTAATGAGTAGGCGTTACCAGATTAATATTAGCCGCGCCCTTTTCCTTAAGTTCCAGAAAAATCTCTCCCAGACGTTCCTCACTGATTTCCATTCCCACCTGTGTACGCGCAATATCATAATTCTGACAGTATACGCACCTTAAAGGACAGCCAGAAAAGAACACTGCCCCTGAGCCTCTATTTCCTGAAATACATGGCTCCTCCCACATATGGAGAGCAGCCCGTGCAGCAAGAATCTTTCTCCCTTTAGCGCCGCAGACACCATTTTCCCCATCTGCTCTGTTTACCTTGCAGTTTCTGGGACATAACGTGCATCTTGATAAAACATCCATACTTTCCTTTTCTCCATTTTCTATCTGTCAATGATTTTATCCTATTGAAAAAATCCCCCATATTTGAAAAGGGGAAGCTGCTTTTTTAAACAGTTCCCCTTTTTCTGAGAAGTCAGATCTTTTACTGCAATTTATCCAGATAATCTCTCAGCTGCTCCAGATCCGGTGTTAAATATGGTTTTATTTGCATTTTTTCTCTGATTCCGTCAGTGAAATATACAGTATTATCTCCCAGACCGGAAACAGAAACATCGTCCAGAAGATATTCCGCATCATTCTGTGAAAGAGAAAATACAATCCTCTCCGGGAAATTTTTCGCAGCGTTATTTCCATAGGAGAACATAGAATCCTTGATAGTCTGAAATTCCAGAGAAGAAACCACAAATGAAATTCCGTACATTCCTCCTGTTTCAATAAGCTTCATCAGCTTATCTCCCACTTGCATGGTATCCTCAGAAACCGGAGCTGAAAAATTCATATCAAAATTAAATGCGTCCATGGGACTGGAAAATTCATTCCCTAGGGAAGCAGACTCTTCCTCCAAATAGTCCCCTCTTTCCACTTTTTCGCCTTTCATCATCATCTCTACGATATCCAGGAATTGAAGATTCCGAAAGATTACAAATATCTGATCCTTTTTATTTTTCTTTTTTCTTTCCAGATACTCTTTATACAGCTGATCGATCATCTGTATAATTTCTCCTCTGTCCAGGGCAAGAGTAAAGCGGCCACTCCATTCTCCAAGCATATCATAAAAAGGTTTTGCAGATTCGTCATCCACCAGAATATCTCCGTCTGCACAGTACACCGAAACATTTTTATTCATAAGAGCGCTGATCATATAATTATTTATAATACGCCGGGTCATTTTTACATCTGATCCGCATACAAGAAGGTTATGCTTTCTCTTTTTGTCAACTACAATCTCATAGGGAGGTGCAACCTTTATGGGTTCTCCTACAAGAATATGCGCCGGGAAATCTTCCGTAAGTCCCATACCTTCTTTTTTGAAATGATCCAGCAGATCTTCTGTCCGTTTTCCCTCAAAAATCTGAAGCTCTGAAGGATAATCAGAGAAACGGGAGCTGATCTTCTTCAAATACTCCTTCTGAGTATCGTCGTCCAGATATGCTACTCTGAATCCTGTATTCGGTTTTTCTGTATAATCCAGATTCATGACAGCAGTTCCAAGAGGTCCCTTCATCATAGTCTGGATTTTTCCATAGTCTTCACTTCCAAAAAGATAACGGATATCTGATTCTCCACATTTCAGACCAACACGGATCAGCATCTGCTCTACAATACCGGATATTAAAGTCATATTGGAAAGGCCTCTCATAGACTGAGTTGCCATAAGAAGGTGAATACCAAAGGCACGGCCTTCTGTTACAATACGTTTTGCCAGTTCCGAACAATGCTCTGCCACCTTTCTGTTTGCCGCATCATTAAAGAGAATCTGAAATTCGTCAATAATTACCAGAAGCCTTGGCATGGGATTTCCGGTTATCCTCACATAATCTTTTACTGAGGTTACGCCTCCTGCTTCTTCCTTAAACAGTTCTGCCCTGTGTTCCATTTCCTCAACCAGATTTTCCAGGATACTCTCTCCAAATTCCTGCATGGCGTCCAGAGCAAGAAGCCTGATATGAGGGAGTCTTTCTGATTCATAGATTTTAAATTCTGTACCGCTTTTAAAATCCATCAGATACAGTTGAAGCTGATCGGGACTGTAGTTCATCATACTGCTCATGATAATGGTATGAAGAAGCGTCGACTTACCGGAACCGGTCGCTCCTGCGATCAGTCCGTGATGTGAAGATCCTTCTCCCATTACCAGGTTTACTACCGCATCCCTGTCTCCAATACCCACAGGTATAGAAAGTTTTCCAGCAGAATTTGTCTGAAACAGATCTTCCGGCAGGATATCGGCAAAGGAGATTCCTTTTTTCTTGATCTTTTCCAATTTTTTTATGTAGCTGGAAATAAAATTCTCTATTACTTCGTCAGAAGGAAGCTTCATAACCTCTGCAGGAGATTCAAAGGACACAACAAAAAGCTGGCTGCCTCTGTATTCCATTGTTTCACATTCTTCCCTGATCTCTTTCATATAGAACTCTATATTTTCGTAGCCGGAAAAAGCAACTTCCGGGTTATGGCAGATCAGGGTATAAATTCCGCATCGTCTTCCGTTCTGGATCACATTCTGAAGAAGCTCCAGATTTCTTTTGTCCATACCGTTTGGAAAATCATAAAGAACAAGGAGAGTTGCCGCTTCAGAGCGGTTGGGGGTATTTTTATTGTATTCCCAGAAGTCCGGGAAGCGGTTGCCTAGCTTCTCCTGAATAAACTCGTCAATATGTCTGTTCATCACCCTCAGACGTTCATACATATCTTCCTGGGAAGTATATATTTTTTCATCAAAAGCTTCCGGGCAGCGCTGCTTAAATTCAAGGAAAGGAATAATACTGTTTCCTCTCTGCTTTCCGTCAAAAATACAGACATTGCCTTTGCCCACAGGCAATGAGGATAAAAATTTCCATATGACAGCATGAGTAAGTCCCAGGATCTTCTCTCTGTTTTCTGTCGGACATTCCAGATAAAGGTCAAATCCTTTTTTCATATCCAAGGTCAGTGGAAGCTCGATCCCCTGCGAAAGCCTGCCGTCCCCACAAGCGCCTCCCAGAGCCGCAAGAAGTTCCTTGTTTGCCGCGCTTGTCTCAAAAATAGAAGCCGGGTAAGAAACCATTCCTACAACAAGCTCCTGGGGAAATTCTTTTATGCTTTCCTGAATCTGTGTTTCGCTTCCATACATATTTCTCAGATAATAAAGTCTTGACGCGGCAGCGTTTGCTTCTTCCTGGTTTTTTGAAAAAACAACTGTCTGCAAAAGAGATGGAAATCCATTGGACTGCCCATTGATATTGTTCAGATAAAGAAGATACTGATCTATAAGTTTTTTTGCTGATTCTGTCTCCATAAACATAAATGGAAAACAATAACATGGAAATATACTGAAAAGAGTTTCCTTCTGCACAATTACCTTAGATAGACTCATAAACAGATCAAAATCTTCGTTTTTACGGTTATCCGGTGCATTTTCATGGTTCGCTGATGCTAAGCCCCAGATATGGATTCCACATTTTCCGCCATTTTCTGCAATATTCGCAAGATGCGGCAAAACTTCTTTGTATTTTTCTCTTGAAAAATCATAAAGCAACAGAATTTCTGTGCCGTTTGCTCCAGTTTCTGTATTTTCCTGCTGATTTCTTGTTACACGGTCGCTAAATCCTCTGATCTTTTCACTGATCTCTATAGCTTCCGTATATATTTTTTCTCCAAAAAGTTTCTTATTCTTCTGTTTTAATGTATAAAAAGCAGAAATACTGGTTCCTTTTTTTACTGGATCTATTACTGTAAATTCCAGATTTCCTACAGGTACGCAGAATAATGCGGAAAGTATCAGATTGTTAAAAAATTTCACAGCCTGTTCCTGGTACGCTTTATCTGTCTGAACAATGCAGGAAGATTTTCCGCTTTCAGACATTCCATAGAAAAAGGCCAGTTGTTTTCTTTCATCTACCAGAAATTGCTCAAACTTTTTTTCTACAATTCCCTTGATCCTCTGGTCTTTGATCCAGCTTATATTATAAAAAAGGCTAAAAGCGTTCTCCAGACCGCCCAGTTTCTTTTGTGATGTATTAATTTTAGCGATTCCGGGCATCAGTTCTTCATGAAATTTTACCAGCTCCTCCATCCACTGAGAAGGGAACCGCATTTCCAGATTCTTCTCAATACTGTCATACAGTCTTTCCTTCCGATCCTTTTCTTCAGCTGAAAGGCGAGCCAGTTCTCTGCTTCTGGTCTGTTCCTTTTCCTCTATTTCTCTCTGAAAGTGGTTACGATATTCATTCAGGCTGTTTACAAGAATCTGTTGTCTGTTCTGAAACATCTGATCACCAAAAAAAACAAGTTCTTGCTGCAGCTCTGTATATGCTCTTAATTTAATCTCTTTTTCTGAATGAAATACGCTTGCGCTTCCTGAACCATATTCCACATCATCTGCCCGCATTTTAAACATGCTAAGAGCCCGTTCGCACTGATCCAATGTATTCAAGTTTTGCGGCTCCTGCTGTTCCTGGCTTTTTACATAAGCTCTTTTTAGACTCCAGGATTTGATAGACCTGATCCGAGTATCTATATTATGCAACAAATGAGATGTATTTCCTATAATTTCTTCAAATCTTTGTTCTAAAGCTCCTCTCATACTCTGAAGCCTGCTATTGTAATCTTCTATACGATAGGCAGTCTTATTTAAAATTTCTTCCTTTTTCTTCTGTGCTGCTCTCTCGTTCGTAATCTCCATCTGCTCCAACAGATGAAGATTACTGTTTAGCCCCTCTATCTTTTCCAATATCTGGTCTAAATTCAATACTGTCATATTTGCGCCTTTCTCTCAAACCCCTTATCTTGTTTCCCCTATTCCGGTTCACATACTGCAACGGTAAGCATCTCGCTGAGTTCCCGCTGTTTTTGTGTATGCAAAGTTTCTGCTTCCACAGAATGATTTCCGTCCTGACAGGAAGTCCTGTACTCCATAATGCACTTTTTGATTTTCAGGTTTCTTTCTATTTTATCAGAAATATATTTTTCTCTCTTTTTTCCTTCAAAAAGCTTTGCCACAACATCCCATACAGTTTTAAAAATACTATAAAGAAGACTGACAACTGCTTTAACAATCGATTTTAAAATTCGAACAAACAGTCCGTCATATTTTAGGGATTTCAGTATCATGTACATTTTCCAGTAGTTTCCCATAAATTCTCTCGGCGCGCCCAGAAGCGCCACTCCGGTTATTGCCCACAAAATCCGAAAAAGTACGCCTCCGATTCCTGTATCAATCGGACTTCCCGGGAAATTTCCTGCCAGCAGGCATCCTACCGCTATTCCAACTACTGCGCCGATTGCCAGTCGGATCCAGTATTTTCTCTTTATATCTTTTCCTGAACTTAATTTTTGAAGCTTTTTCTGCACAAGCTCTTCCGCGCAGGAAAAACACAGGGATCGCCCTTTCAGCTCTCCTCCTCTGATAAGCCCTGCCGATGCGCAGTCTTCACAAATCCATTTCCCACATTTTGCACAGACAGTCACTGCTTCTTTCATTGGATGATATATACACACTTTTGATTCTTTATTATTTTCTGTCTCTCCCATTATCCCTTTTCCTCTCAAAACCTTATATTTCCATACTCGTCCAGAGCCTGAGCCAGATTTTCCAGCTTAGGCGCTGCTGCCCGCAAAGTCTGAGAGGGCTGTGCCGTAAGCTGCGCAATCTTTTTCATCAGCATCATAAACTGTATGGACTGCTCATCATCCCACTGTGGAGATCTTTTTAACACCGTCTGTATTCCGCTGCTAATCCTTTCCAGATCCTGAGCGGTTTTCAATAATTCTTTTTCCATATCCCGGATCACTTCCGGCGAAGCTTTTACAGCCATAATCCCCTCCTATAAACCAGTGGACTCATATTTTTGGATGGTCTTTAATAATGCCTCCAGTTTTACAAGACAATCCTGAAGTTCCCTTGCAGGCACTTCCATTGCCTGACAGCACTCGTGCAGGATTATTCCCAATTCTTTATACTTTTGGTCATGCCAGCCTCCTGCCCCTGCCATCTGATAGCTGTGACTTAATTTTTTTATGGAAGTTACAAGTTCCTGTATAGAAGTCTGGCAGCATCTGATTCCGCTTTCCACAGCCGGACTTTCTACTGATACTCCTTTTGCCATATTCATTCTCCTTACTTTTTATTTTTTAAAGAGACGTACGCAGATAACGCTCAATGCTTCGGATACATTTTTGTACTGCGCTTATATTGCTGCCTGCCGTTCTGTGAGAAGCCATCTCCAGATTACGTACGGCATTCACATAAGCCGTCAGCTCTCTTTCCATATTCCTGTAAGCGTCCTTTAATCTTCTCTGTTTATCCTCTCTGCGTACAAGACGGCTCTTTTCCTCTTCCAGTTTCTCCTGGCAGCTCCTCCGTCTGCTGTCCAGTTCATTCTGTCTGGTATACAGCATTCTCCGTCTGTTATGCTCACCGTCTCTCTGCACCTCCAGATTTTTAAGCTGGCTCTTAAGCCTGCTTATCTGAGTTTCCAGCGCAGATACTTCTGCACTGCTGCTTTGGACATCGGAGGAGTCCTCTGACTGTAAAGCAGACTGCTGACTGCTTCTGGCAGCCCGAAGTTCGGATTCTGTCTGGCTGATTTCTGCCTCTGTTTTTTTTATCTGTCCTGTAAGAAAATCTATTTTACTCAAGCACTGCTGATATTCGTCCCTTGTCTGTGTAAGCTCACGGGTTACACGCTCCAACTCATCAGAAAGCTCTCTTACTTTATTTCTGCTTTCCTGAACTGCTGTCTCAGCCTTATTCAGGCTCGCCCTTCCTGATTCAAGAGTCTGTCCTACATGTCTTTCAACTCTGGTGGTGATCCCGGTAATATCTCCTGCAAATTTTTCCAAGGCATGTTTTACATCCTGCAATGCCTCCATTGACACTGAAGCCTTCATAACCTTAATGCCTCCTAGCAGATTTCACTGTTTATTTTTTCAAATGCCTCCACCGCTTTTCGGCTTCTGCTTCCCGATTCCACAACCATTCTCGAACTGTTTCCCAAAGAAGCAACTGATTCCGACAGCTGTCTGTAATTTTCATCCTGCCACAAAACCGATGCCTTTCTAACAGAATTTCCAAGCCGGTTTACAGCCATTTCAAAAGCCATTGTTTCCGCAAGAAATCCCATAATTTCACCTCTAATATCTATAGTTTGAAATAATTACAAAATATTTAATAATATTATAATAGATTGCCTACCCCTTTTCAAGAGATTTTAGGCTTTTCATTTTTCGTTGATCCATCACAAAAATCCCCCGGAAAAATCCGGGGGATCGTCTTTATCATGGCATTAAAAATAACCGTTTATCTTATTTGTAAAGAGGTCCGTAGTTCTTGCAAGCGCGGAAATCTGCGCCCTCTTTGTCCATTCCGAATGCATTCCAAGCTGCCGGACGGAAGATCTTCTCTTCCGGAACATTGTGCATGCAAACCGGGATTCTCAGCATAGAAGCCATTGTGATCAGGTCAGCGCCGATATGACCATAGGAGATTGCTCCGTGGTTAGCGCCCCAGTTGTTCATTACATTGTAAGCATCCTTAAATGCGCCGTCTTTGCCGTCGCATCTTGGTGCAAACCATGTGCATGGCCATGTATAGTCAGTACGTTTCCAAAGTGTGTCAGATACCTCATGAGGAAGAGCAACTGTCCAGCCCTCTGCAATCTGAAGAACCGGTCCAAGACCTTTTACAAGGTTCAGACGGATCATAGTTGCAGGCATCTGATCCTTTGTCTCAA
>NZ_CALFLA010000065.1 GCF_937880195.1 uncultured Blautia sp. | reverse complement strand
AAGAAAAAATCTGAAGCCGCAAGAAAACGTAAATATAATTAATTGTGCGCAAAAAATCCCTGGCTGTTGCAGTCAGGGATTTTTAACTAAACAGCAGTAAAATACAGGAGGCAAAAATGAATCTGACGCAAAAAATACTGCATATACTAAACAAAATCATAAAGCTCCTGTTTAATAGGATTTTTTATGTGGCAGTTGCCATGGTATTACAGCTTGTCTGGCTGTTTCTCCTGGTCTGGGAGCTGGCCGCATATTCTAAATACATATCCCTGACCATTACTGTGATCAGTATTTTCTCGGTGCTGTGGATACTAAATAAAAGGATCAATCCCTCTTATAAGCTGGGCTGGACCATGCTGATCATGGCATTTCCTGTGTTTGGGCTTTTGCTGTATCTGCTTTTTGGCCAATCCCGTATAGCAGACCATATGCAGACCCAATACGAAAAGGTCCGTAGAGAAAGTCTCCCTTATTTGCAGGCAGATCCAGAAATTTATGAAAAACTGGAAAAAGAAGATCCTTCTGCTGCAGTGCAGTCAGAATATATCTGCAGGCTTTCTGCATTTCCTGTCCACACCCACACAGATGCAGAATATTTCCAGGTAGGAGACGATATGTTTCCTGTCCTTGTCCGGGAGCTGGAACAGGCAGAACATTATATCTATATTGAATATTTTATCATTAACGACGGCGTTATGTGGCGCACCATTTTGGATATCCTGGAAAGAAAGGCGGCGGAAGGAGTGGACGTCCGGCTGATCTATGATGGATTTGGCTGTCTGACTACGCTTCCTCATAAATATGATCGTTTTCTGGAGGAAAAAGGAATTAAATGCCGTATTTTTAATCCTTTCCGTCCTGTGCTGAATATTATCCAGAACAACCGCGACCATCGTAAAATCTGTGTGATCGATGGAAAAACCGGTTTTACCGGAGGTATCAATCTTGCAGATGAATATATTAACCAGAAGGAACGGTTTGGACACTGGAAGGACACTGCGGTAGTACTCCGGGGAGAAGCAGTCTGGAATATGACCATTATGTTTCTCCATATGTGGAAGGTGATCAATGGAATTGAAGAGCCCTTAGAATATGAAAAATATTTTCCCCATACGTATCATCCAGAAGAATTTTCAGGCAACGGTTTCATACAGCCTTTCAGCGATACTCCTCTGGACGGTGAAGTTCTGGGCGAAAACATTTATCTGAATATCATTAACCGGGCCAAACGATATGTTTATATCTGTACCCCTTATCTGATCATTGACAATGAGATGATGACAGCTCTCTGCCTTGCAGCTAAAGGCGGTGTGGATGTAAGGATCATGACGCCGGGAATCCCGGACAAAAAAATGGTATTTCTTCTCACACAGTCCTATTATGAACAGCTTATTGAGGCAGGAGTAAAGATTTATGAATACCAGCCGGGATTTCTCCACGCAAAATCTTTTGTATGCGATGATGAAGTAGCTGTAGTGGGAACCATTAATCTGGATTACAGAAGTCTTTATCTTCATTTTGAGGACGGCGTTTGGATCTACAAAAACAAAGTGATACAGGATATCCTCTATGATTTTACAGAAACTTTGGATTACTGTAATCCCATCAGTATTGATTTCTGCAAAAACAGGAATATCTTTGTACGGGCTTTCCAGAGCATTCTTCGTGCCTTTGCCCCGCTTTTATAAAAACAGTCATATTTTCTGGTTTCTCCATTTAGAATAGAATAGAACACCCATATGGGAGGATTTCTATGGCAAAAAAATGGAGGAACCTTTTTTGCGCCTGGATGCTTCTGACAAGTATCTTATTATCTGGATCTACAGTTATGGCTGAAGAAAAAAACGAGCCTCTTTCCCTGACAACACCGGAGTATGTGCTGATGGAGCTGGAAACAGGAACGGTTCTTTTGGAAAAGGAGAAAGATACAAGAAGAAGCCCGGCCAGCGTTACAAAGATCATGACGCTTCTTTTAATTTTTGACCATATAGAAAAAGGTGATCTTTGCCTCGAGGACATGGTGACAACAAGCGCCTATGCAAAATCCATGGGAGGCTCTCAGGTTTTTCTGGAAGAAGGCGAATCACAAAGCGTAGAAACTATGATCAAGTGCATTGTAATCGCTTCAGGAAATGATGCCAGCGTGGCTATGGCAGAACATATTTCCGGCAGTGAGACGGAATTTGTAAAAGAAATGAATCAAAGAGCGGCAGGACTTGGAATGAAAAATACACATTTTGAGGACTGTTGCGGACTGACAGATTCAGATGATCACTATACAACCTCCTATGACATTGCGCTGATGAGCCGGGAACTGATCAAAAAATATCCCCAGATCCTTTCCTATTCCTCTATATGGATGGATACCATTATTCATAATACCCGTCAGGGCAGTAAAGAATTTGGACTTTCCAACACGAATCGCCTGATTCGTTCCTACCAGGGCTGCGTAGGACTGAAAACCGGCAGCACAAGTAAGGCAAAATTCTGCCTTTCTGCTGTGGCAGAAAGAAAAGGAATCACGCTGATCGCTGTTGTAATGGCTTCGCCGGATTCCAAAACAAGAGCCAGAGACGCCGCGTCTCTTCTTGATTATGGGTTTACAAGAACCAGCCTGTACAAGGATGATAAGCCTTTGAAGCTCCCTGTTCTAAAAGTAAAAAACGGCGTCAAAAAACAGGTATCTCTTGTATATGGAAATACTTTCCGATATCTAAGCACAGACGGCTCTATTGTGGAAGCTCCTGATAAAAAATTAAGTCTTCCTTCAGAAGCAAAAGCGCCTTTAAAGAAAGGGGACAGGGCAGGAGAGCTTATCTATACATGGAAGGGAAAAGAGATTGGAAGGATTCCTGTCCTCTATAATGAATCCATCAAAAAAGCAACTTTTACCGACTGTCTGAGGCAGACTGCAGAAGCTTTGCTTTTGTTTTAAATTTTTATAGATTCCTGTCGAAAAACACAATTCTTTTGACAAGAAGGAGCAGGGAGAGTTATAATATTCAAACAGACTTAAAATAATGCAGAGGGGCAAATGCAAATGAAAGAAATCAGAACAGAGGACGCGGTAGGCCATGTGCTTTGCCACGATATTACACAGATCATAAAAGACGAAAAAAAAGGAGTCCTTTTTAAAAAAGGGCATATTGTCAGGGAAGAAGATATTCCTGCGCTACTTTCCGTAGGAAAGGAACATCTTTTTGTATGGGAAAAACAAGAAGGGTTCCTTCACGAAAACGAAGGCGCGCAGATTCTTTATAAAATCTGCGCCGGAGACCATATGCACGGTACAGAAGTAAAAGAGGGAAAGATCGAGTTGATCGCAGACTGCGACGGACTTTTAAAAATTCGCAAAAAGCAGCTTCTGGAAGTAAACAGTCTGGGCGAAATGATGATTGCATCCAGACACGGAAACTTCCCGGTAAGAAAAGGCGATAAAATTGCCGGAACCAGAATTATTCCTCTTGTGATCGAAAAAGAAAAAATGGACCGGGCAGAAAAACTGGCAGGTGAAGAACCGTTATTCTCCATTCTTCCCTTTGTAAATAAAAAAGCAGGAATCGTTACAACAGGAAGCGAAGTAAAAAAGGGACTAATCCAGGACACCTTTACCCCTGTATTAAAAGAGAAACTAGGAGAATATTCCTGCCAGGTTCTGGGGCAGACAACACCTGGAGACGACCGCAGACAGATTACTGCAGATATCCTGAAATTCATTGAGGAAGGTGCAGATATGGTGATCTGCAGCGGCGGTATGAGCGTAGATCCAGACGACCGTACCCCAGGAGCCATCAAGGATACCGGAGCGCAGATCATTACCTATGGGGCGCCGGTCCTTCCAGGAGCTATGCTTCTTCTTGCTTATTATAAAAAGAACGGGAAAAGCATTCCTATTCTTGGGCTTCCCGGCTGCGTCATGTATGCGAAACGAACCGTATTTGATTTGATTCTTCCCAGAATTATGGCTGACGATCCTGTAAAAGCAGAGGAAATTGCAGCTTACGGAGAAGGAGGACTTTGTCTGAACTGCAGCGTATGTACCTTCCCCAACTGCGGATTTGGAAAATAAAATTTTAAATTAAAATCAGGGAGCGGCATGAAAACATTCCATACTAAAACATATCAGTTCAGAACAAACAAAATAACAGGCGGAAGAACCGTACGTTTTGCAGTTCTTGCAGATCTTCACGGACTTGTATTTGGAAATGAAAACCAGATGCTTTTTGCTGCAATTGAGCAGGAAAAGCCAGATGCAGTCCTTGTTGCAGGCGATATGGTAGTCAGCGCAGGCCCGGAAACCGCTGCGGCTGTAACAGGATTTTTCTGCCGTCTTGCAAATCGGCTTCCTGTATTTTATGCTCTGGGAAATCATGAATACAAAATGCTTTTAAATCCCGAAACAGCACAGCAGTATCTGCGCTATGAGCGTGTTCTTACAAGCGCAGGCGTCTGCTTCCTTCACAATGAGCATATTTCCATGAAAATAAAAGAAACGGATTTTGTTTTTTATGGACTGGAACTCCCTGCAGAATATTACCGAAAGCCCAGATCCCCATATCCTGAATGCGCCCAGATCCAGGAGCTTTTAGGAACTCCTTCCGGGGAAGGGATTTCTGTTCTTCTTGCCCATAATCCCAAATATGGAAATACCTATTTTGAGTGGGGGGCAGACTTTATTTTTTCCGGGCATTATCACGGAGGCGTGTTCCGCCTCAGCGAACATTATGGGCTTTCCTGCCCCCAGTATCTTCTTTTCCCCCCATATTGCTGCGGTGATTTTCATAAGGGAGAGCAGCATATGCTGGTAAGCGCAGGACTTGGTGAGCATACGATTCCTATTCGTATTCATAATCCACGGGAGCTTCTGATTGCAGAACTGCTTCCGGCAGAATCCAATACTGAGACAGGAGTATAGGGCAAAAATGGCAATACCCGTTAAGATTCAGGTATTTGAAGGTCCGCTGGATCTTCTTCTCCACCTGATCGAAAAAAATAAAATTGATATCTATGATATTCCCATTGTGGAGATCACAGACCAGTATATGGAATATATTCACAGCATGGAAACAGAAGATCTGGGAATCATGAGTGAATTTATGGTTATGGCGGCAACTCTTCTTGATATTAAATGCAAAATGCTTCTTCCAAAAGAGAAAAACGAAGAAGGAGAGGAAGAAGATCCTCGTGAAGAGCTTGTACAGAAACTTCTGGAATATAAGATGTATAAATATATGTCATATGAGCTGAAGGACAAGCTAGACGGGGCTGCCGGCGTCTTTTATAAAAAAGCAACCATTCCCCGGGAAGTACAAAAATACAGAGTTCCGGTTGATCCCCAGGAACTTCTTGCTTCTCTGACCCTTGAAAAATTAAATGAGATCTATCAGTCTATTTTAAAAAAACAGGAATCCAAGATTGACCCTATCAGAAGTAAATTCGGCACTATCGAAAAAGAGGAGATCAGCCTTTCTGATAAGATGCTGGAAATGAAAGAGTACGCCCAGGTCCATAGAAGTTTCAGTTTCCGCAGACTTCTGGAAGGGCAAAAATCAAAGATCCAGATTATTGTGACGTTTTTGTCAATCCTGGAGCTTATGAAAATGGGGTACGTTCATGTAGAACAGGAAGCCCTTTTTGACGATATCCAGATTGAAGTGACAACAGAACCCCAAAACTGGAAGCATCTGACAGAATTTGCAGATGAGTAACTCTGTTTCAAATCCGGGGGAACTGTAACTGAATCACAGAAACAAGGAGTATTATGGAAATAAAAAAAACAGAAGCTGCAATTGAAGCAATTCTTTTTGCTATGGGAGATTCCGTAGAGCTTACCAGAATCGCCGAAGCAGTTGGACAGGATAAAAATACCACAAGAAAACTGATTCATCATATGATGGAACGGTATCAGGATGAGGACAGGGGGATTCAGATCATTGAGCTGGAACAGTCTTATCAGATGTGTACTAAGAAAGAATATTATGACAATCTGATCCAGATTGCCTTGCACCCGCAAAAGCCTAATCTTACAGACGTTATGTTGGAAACACTTTCCATTATCGCTTATAAACAGCCGGTTACAAAGGCAGAAATAGAAAAAATCCGCGGTGTGAAATGCGACCATGCTATCAATAAACTTGTAGAATATGAGCTGGTTCGAGAGCTTGGAAGACTGGACGCTCCAGGAAAACCTATTCTTTTTGGTACTACTGAAGAATTTCTCCGTTCCTTTGGCGTACAGGCCATTGACGAACTGCCGGTTATGGATCCTGTTCAGTTAGAAGACTTTAAGGCAGAAGCAGAAGAGGAAATCCAGCTTAAACTGGATATATAGAAAGAAGGAAATATATTTATGCCAACAACATACACACACGATCTATTTGGAAAAAAAGTATACAGGCAGCTTTCGCCGGAAATAAAAAAAGTGATCCGCAGAAACGGAAATCTGTTTCGGATCGGCCTCCACGGACCGGATATCCTGTTTTATGATCTTTTTGATACTTCAGTTACCAGCGTAGGGGTAGAAATGCACAGCCTTCCAGCCGCAAGCTTTTTTATCCGGGGAATGAGCATTGTAAGAGCCAGAGGAGACGAACGTCTTCTGGCATATCTTCTGGGTTTTGGATGTCATTATCTTCTGGACAGCATGACACATCCTTTTGTGGAAGAAATGGCAAAGAAAAAGGTGATTTCCCATACTCTTCTTGAAAAAGAATTTGACCGTACTCTTATGCTGGAAACAAACAGAAATCCCTATCATTATTATCCTTCTGACTGCATTGTGCCCAGAATTTCCTATGCAAAAGTAATCGGAAGGATGTTTCCGGGAATCAGCGCCAGAAAAATTCTTTTTTCTCTTCGTATGATGAAATTTCTGACTAACGCCATGGTATATGACAATAAAGGAAGACGACGCTTTTTTGTAAGCGCTGTCACCCAAATTTTGGGACAGAAACGATCAAAAGCCGCACTGGACTTTTTCATGCAGAAGGAGCCTACGCCAGGCTGTGAGGCTCCGGTAAGAGAACTTCACCAGTATTTTGACTGGGCGGCAGAAGAAGCGCCTGCATATGTGGAGGAGCTTTTTAGCCTGTCTAAAGAACAGCTTCCTCTTTCAGAACGCTGGAACCGCACCTATAACGGATGAGATAGGAAACTGCCTATAAAACAAAAGCAGACATATCTAAGACAGATGAATTTCAGAATAAAGAAAGCAGACATGCATAAAATTATCCTATAAAATAAAAAGGTGGGATAGAAATATGAGACGTGCTGTTTCCAAGATACTTCTGGCATCTGTCTTTTTTTTGTGCTGCGTTATAAGCGGCGGGCAGTGGACTTATGGAGAAGAACAAAAGAAAGACTCCTCTGAAAACGTAATTCCAGGAAATATTTATTCTCTTTCCGCAGTGCTTATGGACGGAGACACCGGAAGGATACTTTATGATAAAGAAGGGAGCCGCCCCCGGCCAAACGCCAGCACTACAAAAGTTATGACATGTATACTTGCCCTGGAATACGGCGCAGGAGACGATTATGTACAGATTTCTGCTAACGCGGCTTCCCAGCCGGACGTACAGCTTGGGATGAAAGAGGGCGAACAGTATTATCTGGAAGATCTTCTATATTCTCTAATGCTGAAAAGCCATAATGATACGGCAGTTGCTATTGCAGAGCATATTGGAGGATCTACGGAAAAATTTGCTGAAATGATGAATGAAAAAGCCAAAAAGATCGGCTGCAAGGACACTTATTTTATTACTCCAAACGGCCTTGATGCAGAAGACGAAAACGACATCCACCACACTACGGCTCAGGATCTTGCTCTGATCATGCGCTATGCCATTCAGAGCAGAACATTTTTAAAAATCACAGAAACCATAGAATATTCTTTTTCTGATCTCAGCGGCAAAAGACAATTCAGCCTTCATAATACAAACGCGCTGCTTACAATGACTGACGGAGTGCTGTCTGGAAAAACCGGATTTACTGGAGATGCAGGATACTGCTACGTCTGTGCCTGCAAACGGGAAGAAAAACTTTTTATCATAGCTCTTCTGGGATGCGGATGGCCGAATAATAAAGGTTATAAATGGAAAGATACTTTAAAACTTTTAAATTTCGGAGATGAAAATTTCAGCTATCAAACCTGTTGGAAAGAACCTTCCCTGCCTGTTATCAAAATAGAAAAAGGCGTGCAGATAGATTCTGCCATTGGAGATGAAGCTGTGATCCAGGGAATCCTTTCTGTAGAAGACAAAGAAAAAAACAAGAAAATCCTTCTAAAAAAAGGAGAACAGATGTCCTATGAGCTGAAGCTAAAGGAAAATATAAAGGCGCCTGTTGCCAAAGGCGAAAAAATCGGTACCTATTCCTGTATTCTCAATGGGGAAACCATTGCGTCCTATCCGGTACTTTCAGATCGGAAAATTGATGCGCTCACATATCAATGGTGCATGGAACAGGTATTCCATGGATTTTTTCATTAGATTACCCTTTTTATTTTTGTTGTCCCTCAAAAAAGAATGAGGTTAAATTTTTAACAAAAACACGTTACCCTATTGAAATATTTTGTGAAAAAGGGTACAATTATAATCGGCTGAAATTTTGGTTATACTTTAAATTCTTATAAAAATGGAGGGTAAACAAGAATGAGTAATGCAACACCAAGTTTAGCAGGCACAAGAATCACTTCTTTGCTTGATGCAAACAGTTTTGTTGAAATCGGCAAAAGCGTTACAGCAAGATCTACAGATTTTAACATGACTGAATCAAAAGCACCTTCAGACGGTGTAATTACCGGCTCTGGTGTGATCGACGGAAATCTTGTATACGTTTACAGCCAGGACGCTTCCGTACTGAACGGAACTGTAGGCGAGATGCATGCAAAGAAAATTTCCGCTCTTTATGACCTTGCAATGAAAACCGGCGCTCCGGTCATTGGTCTTGTAGACTGTGCAGGTCTGAGACTTCAGGAGGCTACCGACGCCCTGGAAGCTTTTGGATCCATTTATCTGAAACAGACGCTTGCTTCCGGAATGATCCCGCAGATCACAGCAATATTCGGTACCTGCGGCGGCGGAATGGCTGTTGTTCCGGCACTGACAGATTTCACCTTCATGGAAGCAAAAAAAGCAAAAATGTTTGTGAATACTCCTAACGCACTGGAAGGAAATCATGTTGACAAATGCGATACCGCATGCGCTGACTTCCAGAGCCAGGAAACAGGTCTTATTGACGGCGTTGGTACAGAGGAAGAAATCCTTGGAGAAATCCGTCAGCTTGTAAGCCTGCTTCCTTCTAACTTTGAAGACAACGATTCTTTTGTAGAATGCACGGATGATCTGAACCGTACCTGCGACGATCTTGCTGCATGCACAGGAGATACTTCTCTGGCGCTTTCAAGAATCGCAGATGACAATCTTTTCTTTGAGACAAAGAAAAACTATGGCAAGGATGTCGTTACAGGTTTCCTCCGTCTCAATGGCGCAACTGTAGGAGCTGTTGCCAACAGAACAGAGGTTTATAACGAAGAAGGCGAAAAAACAGAAGAATTTGACGGAACTATCTCTGCAAGAGGAGCAAGAAAAGCAGCAGATTTTGTAAAATTCTGCGACGCTTTTGATATTCCGGTACTTACCCTTACAAATGTAACAGGCTTTAAGGCTACTCTGTGCAACGAGAAAATGATGGCAAAATCCATAGGCGATATGGTTCATGCTTTTGCTGATGCAACTGTTCCGAAAGTGAATGTGATCATCGGAAAGGCATACGGTACTGCATACGTGGCTATGAACAGCAAATCTGTAGGAGCAGATCTTGTATATGCCTGGGACAATGCAGAAATCGGTATGATGGACGCCTCCCTTGCAGCTAAGATCATGTATCCAGGCTCAGACGCATCTGTTCTTAACGAAAAAGCAGAGGAGTACAGAAAGATTCAGTCAGGCGTTGAGTCAGCAGCAGCCAGAGGTTATGTAGATACTGTGATCGCACCGGCGGATACAAGAAAATATGTAATCGGTGCTTTTGAAATGCTGTTCACAAAGAGAGAAGACCGTCCGGCGAAAAAGCACAGTGCAGTCTGAGAGAGGTGAGCATATGAATCAGATGTTAAAAAAAGCATCCTCTGTCTGTGTAGCAGCAGTATGCGCCGCTTCTCTTACTTTTTCCGGCGCGGCAGTTGTAATGGCAGACAGTGAGATTGATGAGGCAATAAAGACGCAGATCGTTATGACTGCAGAAGGACTGACCAGCACGATCATTCCTCTCAGTGATGAGGAGATCAAAGCATATCTGGATTCCGGCGATGAGTTTACCGAAGGCGCTATGGAAGCATGGAATGATGCAAAAGCTGAAGTAGGCGAGTTTGTAGAAGCCGGATCAGCCGAGGTTGAGTTTTCCAACCGCCAGTATACAGCTACTGTACCGGTGGATTTCGAGAAACTGGACGCGGAATTTGTATATGTTTTTGAGGATGTTGACGGTGTGACAACACCGGTTTCCGTTGCTGTGAACGTTCAGTATCCCCTGTCAACAACCATGAAAAACGCAGGGTTAAACACCATTATGGGTCTTGGAACTGTATTCGTGATCCTGATCCTTCTGATCTTTGTTATTTCTCTTTTCAAATTCATTCCAGGTTCACAAGGAACCAAAAAAGAGAAAAAAGAAACAGCTCCGGCTCCAATCCCGGTTCCTGCAGTTCCGGTTCCGGAAACTGTACAGGATGCCGATGAAGAGCTTGTTGCCGTAATCGCAGCGGCAATTGCAGCAGCAGAGGGAACCACAACTGACGGATTTGTTGTCCGTTCTATCCGTAAAATTAAACGTCCAAGAAGATAAGAGATATTTAGGAGGATTAAATCATGAAAAGTTATACAATTACTGTAAATGGAACCGCTTATGAAGTAACTGTAGAAGAAACCGGCAGCGCAGCAGCTCCGGCTCCTGTAGCAGCTCCAAAGGCTGCACCAAAAGCTCCGGCAGCAGCCCCGGCTCCGAAAGCGGCAGCTCCGGCAGCAGGCGCAGGCGCTGTTAAAGTAACAGCTTCAGTTCCAGGTAAAGTTCTGAAAGTTGTTGCATCTGCAGGACAGGCTGTAAAGGCCGGCGACAGCATTGTGATCCTTGAGTCCATGAAGATGGAGATCCCTGTAGTCGCACCTCAGGATGGTACAGTTGCAAGCATTGATACATCAGAGGGCGCTTCCGTAGAAAACGGAGATACCCTGGCAACCATGAACTAAGACGGGAGGTATTCAGATGTCTAATGTTGCAGAAACCCTGTCTAACCTGATTCACCAGACAGCTTTCTTTAACCTTACCTGGGGCAACTATCTGATGATCGCAGTGGCATGTATTTTCTTATTCCTTGCGATCAAAAAGGGATTTGAACCTCTTCTTCTTGTTCCCATTGCTTTTGGTATGCTCCTTGTAAATATTTATCCTGATATTATGGCGCATCCGGAAGATATGTCTAATGGAGTAGGCGGACTTCTTCATTACTTCTATCTGCTGGATGAGTGGAGTATTCTTCCGTCCCTGATCTTCATGGGCGTAGGCGCCATGACAGACTTCGGTCCGCTGATCGCAAACCCCAAGAGCTTTCTTCTTGGAGCAGCGGCACAGCTTGGTATCTATGTAGCTTATTTCCTTGCTATCCTTCTTGGATTTAACGGAAAGGCAGCGGCAGCTATCTCCATTATCGGAGGCGCTGACGGCCCTACCTCTATTTTCCTTGCAGGTAAGCTTGGACAGACTGCCCTTATGGGACCTATTGCGGTGGCGGCATATTCCTATATGTCTCTGGTTCCTATCATTCAGCCGCCGATCATGAAACTGTTTACAACAGAAAAAGAACGTAAGATCAAAATGGATCAGCTTCGTCCAGTAAGTAAACTGGAAAAAATTCTTTTCCCAATCGTCATTACGATTGTTGTCTGCCTGATCCTTCCTACCACAGCTCCGCTGGTTGGTATGCTGATGCTTGGTAACCTGTTCCGTGAGTCAGGTGTTGTAAAACAGCTTACAGAAACTGCATCCAATGCAATGATGTACATTGTAGTTATTCTTCTGGGTACTTCCGTAGGAGCTTCTACAAGTGCAGAGGCATTCCTGAACCTGGATACTCTGAAAATCGTAGGACTTGGACTTGTTGCCTTTGCCTTTGGTACTTTTGGCGGCGTTATGCTTGGCAAGCTTATGTGCAAACTTTCAGGCGGAAAGATCAATCCGCTGATCGGTTCTGCCGGCGTGTCCGCAGTTCCCATGGCTGCCCGTGTGTCTCAAAAGGTAGGTGCGGAAGCAGATCCTACCAACTTCCTGCTCATGCATGCAATGGGACCAAACGTGGCCGGCGTTATCGGTACTGCTGTAGCAGCCGGAACCTTTATGGCAATTTTCGGTGTTTGATACTAAAAATCGAACTTCCTTTCTATTGAATATATAAGGAGAATAAATAATGGCAGAATTAGAAAAAAAACCTGTAAAAATCGTGGAAACTGTTCTGCGTGATGCGCATCAGTCCCTGATCGCCACAAGACTCAGCACAGAACAGATGCTTCCAATCGTTGAAAAAATGGATAAAGTAGGCTACCATGCAGTAGAGTGCTGGGGCGGCGCTACTTTTGACGCTTCCCTTCGTTTCCTGAAAGAGGATCCATGGGAAAGACTTCGTAAATTCCGTGACGGATTCAAAAACACAAAGCTCCAGATGCTTTTCCGTGGACAGAATATTCTTGGATACCGTCCCTATGCAGATGACGTTGTAGAATATTTCGTACAGAAATCTGCAGCAAACGGTATTGATATCATCCGTATTTTTGACTGTCTGAACGACCTGCGTAACCTGAAGACCGCAGTTAAGGCAGCCAACAAAGAAAAGGCTCATGCCCAGGTTGCGCTTTCCTATACACTTGGAGATGCGTATACACTGGAATACTGGACAAATATTGCAAAAGAGATCGAAGCTATGGGCGCAGATTCCATCTGCATCAAGGATATGGCCGGACTTCTTCTTCCTTACCAGGCAACAGAGCTGGTAGGAGCGCTGAAAGATGCGGTTAAGATCCCCATTGACCTTCATACTCACTATACTTCAGGCGTTGCTTCCATGACTTATATGAAAGCTGTAGAAGCAGGCGTTGATATTATTGATACTGCAATTTCTCCGTTTGCACTGGGAACTTCCCAGCCTGCAACAGAGGTTATGGTGGAAACATTTAAAGGAACCCCATATGATACAGGATTTGATCAGAAGCTTCTTGCTGAGATCGCAGATTACTTCCGTCCGATCCGTGACGAAGCTCTGGACAGCGGCCTTCTGAATCCGAAGAACCTTGGCGTAAATATCAAGACTCTTCTTTATCAGGTACCGGGCGGTATGCTTTCCAACCTTACCTCTCAGCTGAAAGAGCAGCATGCTGAAGATAAATTCTATGATGTTCTTGAGGAAGTTCCGAGAGTACGTAAAGATCTTGGCGAGCCGCCTCTTGTTACTCCGTCTTCACAGATCGTTGGTACACAGGCTGTATTTAACGTGCTGATGGGCGAGAGATATAAGATGGTAACAAAAGAAACCAAGGATATCTTAAGCGGAAAATATGGAGCCACTGTAAAACCATTTGACGCTGAAGTTCAGAAAAAATGTATCGGCGATACTCAGCCGATCACCTGCCGTCCGGCAGACCTTCTGGACAACGAGCTTGACAAACTGGAAGGAGAAATGGCGCAGTACAAGAAGCAGGATGAAGACGTTCTTTCCTATGCGCTGTTCCCACAGGTTGCAACTGAGTTCTTCAAATACCGTCAGGCACAGGAAACAAAGGTTGATGAAACAGCAGCGGATACAAAAAACGGAGCTTATCCAGTATAAAATTGTGATCATATAAAAGTCAGGGGCTGTTGAGAAGCTGTGCTTCATTAACAGCCCTTTCTTGCTTGAAAGGATACTGATGAACAAAAAAGTCATTATCGTAGGAGGAGGAGCGGCCGGAATGCTTGCCTCTGTATTTGCGGCAAAAAACGGCTGTCAGGTTACTCTGTTCGAAAAAAATGAAAAACTTGGCAAAAAACTTTATATCACTGGTAAAGGACGATGCAATGTTACCAATGACTGCAGCCCGGAAGAGCTTCTCCAGGCTGTGATGCAAAACGCCAAATTTCTCTACAGCGCCTTTTATACCTTTAACAGTCAGGATATGATGGCATTTCTGGAAGATGCAGGAACTCCCCTAAAAACCGAAAGAGGGAACCGCGTATTTCCCTGTTCAGATCATTCCTCAGACATTATACATGCTCTGGAACGTAAACTTAAGGAATACGGCGTGTGCGTCCGCCTGAAGGCTCCGGTAAAAAATCTCATTCTGGAAGATGGGAAGGCTTCAGGGATCTGTCTTTTTGATGGAAGCGTCCATAAAGCAGACGCCGTGGTGGTAGCTACCGGAGGTCTTTCTTATCCTTCCACCGGTTCTACCGGAGACGGCTACAAATTTGCAGAAGAGGCTGGGCATAAGGTAACAGACCTGTCTCCATCTCTTGTACCTCTTCATACAGAAGAAGATTATATTCCCAAAATGGCGGGACTGTCATTAAAAAATGTGGAACTGACAATTAAAAAAGGCCGTAAAGTGCTGTTTAAGGATTTCGGGGAAATGATGTTTACTCATACAGGGATCACAGGTCCCCTTGTTCTTTCTGCAAGCGCTGTCATCGGAAAAGAACTGAAAAAAAACGGAACTTTATCCGCTTTTCTTGATCTGAAACCAGCTCTTACCCTGGAACAGCTTGACGCCCGCATTCTGAGAGAATTTGAATCAGCAAAAAACAAGCAGTTTAAAAATGTGATCGGCGTCCTTTTCCCATCGTCCCTGACTCCGGTTATGTTGGAAATCGGAGGTATCTTACCTGAAAAACCTATTCATGAGATTTCCAGAGAAGAGCGTCACAGTTTTGGGTCGCTTGTAAAGGCATTTCCTTTTACAGTCAACGGTCTTGGAGAGTTTAAGGAAGCAGTGATCACCCGGGGCGGCGTTTCTGTAAAAGAAATACATCCGGGAACAATGGAATCAAAGCTGGTTCAGAATCTTTACTTTATCGGCGAGGTTCTGGATCTGGATGCAGTTACAGGTGGATTTAACCTGCAGATCGCATGGTCCACTGCATATCTGGCAGCAATGGCTCTGTGCGGCAGATAAAGGAGGAAAACATGATCTATAATATTGCCATTGACGGTCCTGCAGGGGCCGGAAAAAGTACCATCGCAAAAAAAGTGGCAGAAGAGCTTTCCTGTGTGTATGTGGACACTGGAGCCATGTACCGCGCCATGGCGCTTTATCTTCTGCAAAATAATGTTGACAAAGAAAAACCGGAAGAAATCGGTCGTATATGCCAAGGGGCAGAAATCTCTATCGTATATGAGAATAAAGAACAGGTCGTTCTTCTGAACGGCGAAAATGTAAATATGTATCTTCGTTCAGAAGAGGTCGGGAATATGGCTTCTGTAAGCTCGGCAAATCCAAAGGTCCGTGAAAAGCTTCTTGACCTTCAGAGAAAGCTTGCCGCTTCCATGAGCGTAGTTATGGATGGAAGGGATATTGGAACCACTATTCTTCCTGATGCAGACGTAAAAATTTATCTTACTGCCAGTTCTCTGACCAGAGCAAAACGGCGCTTCCTGGAGCTTCAGGAAAAGGGAATCCAGTGCAGCCTTTCAGAGATCCAGAAGGATATTGAAAAAAGGGATGAAAGAGATATGAACCGTGAAATCTCTCCCCTTAAACAGGCTGACGACGCTGTACTTGTTGATTCTTCCGAAATGACCATACAGGAAGTAGTAAACTGTATTTTACAGATATTCAGGGAAAAAGTGATATTATCAGACGAGGTTGGAAAAAATGAAGGTTAAAACTGCTGAAACTGCCGGTTTTTGTTTTGGCGTAAAGCGGGCAGTAGACAAGGTGTACCAGCTGATCGAAGAGGACGTAGCTCCTATTTTCACACTTGGTCCCATCATCCATAATGAAGAGGTTGTATCGGATCTGGAAAAAAAGGGCGTTACTGTGATCAGCGAAGAAGATATTCCTGACATTCGGGAAGGAACCGTGGTGATCCGTTCTCACGGAGTTGGAAGGGAAACCTACGAAAAGCTGAAAAAGGCAGGGCTTTCCTTTGTTGACGTTACCTGCCCCTTTGTTCTGAAAATACATCGGATTGTAGAAAGAGAAAGCCGTGCTGGGAAGCAGATCATTGTATTTGGCGATCCAGATCATCCAGAGGTAAAGGGGATCTGCGGCTGGTGCGAAGGGCCCTGTACAGTTCTTAAGAACAGGGAAGATGCTTTAAATTTCAAGCCGGATCCTCTCAGAACTCCCTGCGTTGTGTCTCAGACGACATTTAATTACAACAAATTTAAAGAATTAGTTGAAATTCTCTGCAAAAAGAGGTATGATAATAATGTTTTAAATATTAGCAATATTTTAAACACTATTTGTAATGCTACCGAAGAACGGCAGAAAGAAGCAAAATCCATAGCCGGAGAGGTAGACACTATGCTTGTCATTGGCGGCAGACATAGTTCCAATACTCAAAAGCTGTTTGAAATATGTAAAGAGGAATGTGGAAATACTTACTATATACAAACACCTGTAGACTTGGATTCTGAAATGTTCCATCACAGTAGTTATGTAGGTATTACAGCAGGGGCGTCCACCCCAAAGAAAATTATTGAGGAGGTTCAAGAACATGTCAGAATTAAGTTTTGAACAGATGCTGGAAGATTCCGTAAAAACTATCAGAAATGGAGAGATCGTGCAGGGTACTGTCATCGACGTAAAAGAAGATGAAATCATCCTGAATATCGGCTATAAAGCAGACGGTATTATCACCAAGAGCGAGTATTCCAACGACAGCTCACTGGTACTTGCTGACGCAGTACATGTAGGTGACACTATGGAAGCTAAGGTTCTCAAGGTAAACGACGGTGAGGGACAGGTTATCCTGACCTACAAGAGACTTGCTGCTGAAAAAGGCAACAAACGTCTGGAAGCTGCATTTGAGTCTCAGGAAGTGCTGAAAGCTCCTGTAACTCAGGTACTGGACGGCGGACTTTGCGTCAACGTTGAGGAAGCAAGAGTATTTATTCCTGCAAGCCTTGTATCCGATACTTACGAGAGAGATCTTTCTAAATATGCAGATCAGGAGATCGAGTTTGTTATCACTGAGTTCAATCCAAGAAGACGCCGTATCATCGGTAATCGTAAACAGCTTCTTCTTGCTGAAAAAGCAGAGAAACAGAAAGAGCTTATGGAGAAGATCCATGCAGGCGACGTTGTAACAGGCGTTGTTAAGAACGTAACTGATTTCGGTGCATTCATCGATCTGGGCGGAGCAGACGGACTTCTTCACATTTCCGAAATGTCCTGGGGCAGAGTAGAGAATCCGAAGAAGGTATTTACTGTAGGCGAAGAAGTAAAAGTTCTTATCAAAGAGATCAACGGCGATAAGATCGCTCTTTCCCTGAAATTCCCGGAAGAGAATCCATGGCTGACTGCATCTGAAAAATTTGCTGTAGGCAACGTAGTAGAAGGAAAGGTTGCACGTATGACAGATTTTGGTGCATTTGTTGAGCTTGCACCTGGAATCGACGCACTTCTTCATGTTTCTCAGATTTCCAGAGAGCATGTTGCAAAACCGTCAGACGTTCTTTCTATCGGCCAGGAAATCCAGGCTAAGGTTGTTGATTTTAATGGCGAGGATAAGAAGATCAGCCTCAGCATGAAGGCTCTTGAAGCTCCGGCTGCAGAAGAGACAGAGGACGCTGAATAATTCTCTGAATTAAATAAACGCACATAAAAACGGGCTGTACAGATTCATTCTGTACAGCCTTTATATATTGGTAAATGTGTTTATTTTAACTGCAGCAAACAGGGAAGGGTGCTGTTCAGATAACGGCTTTGCTTGCCGCTGTCTTTAAGAAATCCTTCATCACAACGAAACCATGTAAAACAGGTTTCCGGCTTTGCAGGGCGGCGAAGACTTTTATCCATATAGCGGCTCAACGCTTTTGGCATTGCGGTTTCTTCCCCTGGAATATAATCATAGTCTTTGTAGTTACGGTAATACTGTTTTGCCTTTCCGTTTTTTACTTCTGCCATAAGAGCGCCCTTTTGTTCTTGGCATGTAAAATAAAATCCTTCTCCTTTTTTTGATACAGGAACCGGAACGGAAGCCGGAAGCTCAAAACGGATCAGAAATCCTTCATCCTCCAGACTGGCTGTTTTAGGAACAAATCCCCCATTAAAAAGCACAGGATAGCCAAGCATATGAAATATTTTTTCTAAACCAAAAAGGTCTTCCATATTGTGCCCCAGAATTGTTTCCAAAAGGATAGAATCCGCATTTTGGGAATACGATTGATACATACCAATGCAGTCCTTTCCATCACAGTAAACTCTATCTGAAATCCCCAAAAACTTTTCTAAATCTGTCAATTTCATTTTATTTAATTTTAACAGATCCCTGCAGGGCTTCAGCTCTTGATAAAGATCCATAGCTGGAATATGGACAAAAGGAGAGGGAAGACTGTATCTTTTATAACGTTCTTCCAAATAAGGCTGGTCAAAGGTTTTGCCATTAAACTGAAATGTTGCTGTGGCTGGCTTCATAAAATCAAAAAATTCACAAAGAACCTCCTGTTCTTCACTTTCTTTTTCCGCCATCCACTGATAAATAAACCAGCAATTATTTTCTTGCGCTAACGCGCCAATCAGATATAAAAAAGAGGAATATCGTGATAGTCCTGTAGTTTCAATATCATAAAATACCGGATGATCTCCACAGTCAAAACCAACAAAATTCGATAATTTTTTAACATAGTCAATATTGAGAAAAGCCTTTAAAACAGGCGTTTTTTTAACAATCATATCTTTTTTCTTCCTTTCATGATTGTATCTCATTATACACAAAAAAACAAAAAAATAATAGTGAATTTTTTCCTAAATTGCGTTATAGTATAAGAAAAGATTAATATAAAAAACAAAATAAACAAGGAAATTAATGCAGTTATGTGGGATTTTACAATTAATGGAATTGATCTTTATCATATGATTAACTGGTTTATCATATACAGTTTTTTTGGATGGGTCTGGGAGACTTTTTATGTATCCATAAAACAGGGGGAGTTTATTAACCGTGGATTTATCAGCGGACCTTTTTGTACTATTTATGGATGCGGAGCCATTGCTGTTTATACGATCCTCAAACCAGCAGAAGGCAATCTTTTTATTCTGTTCTTTGGCGGCATTGTAGTTGCAACATTGCTGGAATATTTTACCGCCGTACTTATGGAAAGTATTTTTCATACTTCCTGGTGGGATTACAGTGACAAAAAATTTAATTTTCAGGGACGTATCTGTCTGGGAGCCTCTCTTGGCTGGGGTGTCTTTACCGTAATTTTATTTCGTGTACTTCATCCGGTTGTGGAGGATCTGGTTTCACTCTATCCTGTATATGTGGGAAAAATCGGTTCCTGTGTATTTGGAGCAGGATATCTGGTGGATTTCTGCAGGTCTGCAAGCGCAGCTTTCCATCTGAGAGAACGTCTTCCACAGTGGGAGCATGAGCTGGAAAAGAAGCAGGTGGAGCTTATGCTGAAATTAAATGCGCGATTTGAAAATCTGGAATTTGCAAGAGGCGCCTCTATAGAATCAATCAGGGAGCGAATGGAGGATGCTGAGGTTCTCAATGCTTTAAGCGAAAAGAGGATTGCAATCCAGAAGGAACTGATGGGAGAGCTTGCTGCATTTAGAAAATCTCTTGTTGCAAGAACCAAAGGAAATACAAGGCGTTTCCTGAAAGCATATCCCCATTTGAACCGCGGATATCGTATACACCATAAAAAAAATAAAAAATAACTTGTAAAAGGAGGATTTATAAATGCGAAAGCTTACCTTTAAGGGTGGAATTCATCCCTATGACGGCAAAGAACTGTCCAAAGACAGTCCTATCGAAAAATACCTTCCACAGGGAGAAATGGTCTATCCTCTGTCTCAGCATATCGGCGCGCCTTCTGCCCCCTGTGTGAGTAAAGGCGATCATGTGCTGGCCGGACAGAAAATCGCAGAAGCAAACGGTTTTGTATCCGTACCTCTTCATGCTTCTGTTTCCGGAACCGTGAAGGGAATCGAAAAAAGACTGACTGCAACAGGAGGCAAAGTAGATTCCATCATCATAGAAAATGATCAGCAGTATGAGGAAGCCAGCTTCCAGGCTGCAGATCTTTCCTCTCTTTCCAGAGAAGAGATCATTTCCAGGATCCGAGAAGGCGGAGTTGTGGGAATGGGCGGAGCCGGATTCCCCACCCATGTAAAGCTGTCTCCAAAAGATCCTCAAAAGATTGAATATGTTCTTGTAAACGGAGCCGAATGCGAGCCTTACCTTACCAGTGATTACAGAAGAATGCTGGAAGAACCTGAAAAGGTTGTTGCAGGTCTTGAAATAATTCTCAAGCTGTTTGATCAGGCAACGGGATATATCTGTATTGAGGACAATAAGCCTGACTGCATAGAAAAAATGAAGGCCCTTGTAAAAGATAAGCCCCGCATGGAAGTAAAAGAGCTTATGACCAAATATCCTCAGGGAGGAGAGCGCACACTGATCTATGCTGCAACAGGCAGGGAGATCAACTCATCCATGCTTCCGGCAGACGTAGGATGTGTAGTCGACAACATAGATACGGTTGTTGCCATATATAAAGCAGTCATTCTTGGAAGACCTGTTATGAGCAGGATCGTAACGGTTACCGGAGACGCCATTGCACATCCTCGTAATTTTACAGTACTTACCGGAACCAATATGGAAGAGCTTATCCAGGCTGCAGGCGGACTGAAAGCAGATACCGCAAAAGTGGTTTCCGGCGGTCCTATGATGGGCTTCGCCATGTTTGATCTTCACGTTCCCTGTGTAAAAACCACCTCTGCCTTTCTCTGTCTGGAACGGGACGCTGTTTCTGAAGCCAAGAAACAGGAAACAGCCTGCATCAATTGCGGACGCTGCGTTACCGTCTGTCCGGGCCACGTACTTCCTGCACGTCTTGCAACCCTTGCAGAAAGAGGCGATATGGAAGGCTTTGAAAAGATGAACGGAATGGAATGCTGTGAATGCGGCTGCTGCAGTTATGTCTGCCCTGCCAAAAGACCGCTGACACAAAGCATCAAATCCATGCGGAAAATGGTTCTTGCCAGCCGCAGGAAGAAATAGGGGAGGAAGAAGAATGGAACAAAAATATAATGTGTCTTCAAATCCGCATGTAAGGGATGTGATGACCACAAGCAGAATCATGCAGCTGGTAGTAATTGCCCTTCTGCCTGCAACACTTTTTGGAATCTGGAACTTCGGTTTCCGCGCCTTACTTGTTATAGCCGTAACTGTTGTTTCCAGCGTGTTTTTTGAATGGATCTACGACAGACTGATGCATAAACCCAATACTGTAAAAGATTTCAGCGCAGTTGTAACAGGGCTTCTTCTGGCATTAAACATGCCTCCTCAGATTCCTCTCTGGATGCCTGTTCTCGGAAGCGCTTTTGCCATTATCGTTGTAAAACAGCTTTTTGGCGGACTTGGACAGAATTTTATGAATCCGGCTCTTGCAGCACGTTGTTTTCTCATGATTTCCTTTGCAGGAAAAATGACAGATTTTGCCGTATCCGAAAATTTCCGCGGCGCAGTTGACGCAGTAACAGGAGCCACCCCTCTGGCTGCCCTTAAAGCTCAGGGCTTTATAGAAGGTACTTCAATTCCTGTAAAGAATCTTTTCCTTGGAAATATCCAGGGAACAATAGGCGAGACTTCTGCCCTTGCAATCCTGATCGGCGCTGTGATCCTTCTTGTATTTAAAGTGATCGATCTGAAAATTCCTCTTACATATATTGGCAGTTTTACAATGTTTACAATTATTTACATGCTCTGTACTGAAATGGGATTTGATATCAATTACCTTTTCAGCCATCTTTTTGGCGGAGGACTGATGTTGGGAGCCTGGTTTATGGCTACCGACTATGTGACAACTCCTATTACCTTTAAGGGCCAGCTTGTTTACGGCTGCTGTCTTGGTATTGTAACGGCTGTGTTCCGTCTTTTCGGCGGTTCTGCAGAGGGTGTTTCCTATGCCATCATTTTCTGCAACCTTCTGGTTCCGCTTATTGAAAAAGCAACTTATCCGGTAGCATTTGGAAAAGGAGGAAAAAAGGCATGAGTATATTAAAAGATACGGCTTCTATTACTGTGATCACTCTGGTTGCCGGACTTGCCCTTGGCATAGTGCAGGATATTACAGCCAAACCTATTGCAGAACAAAAGGAAAAAAGCAAGCAGGAAGCATACAAATCTGTTTTTGAAACAGCAGACAGCTTTGAATCCTATGACCTTGCCTCTGTGTCTGAGGATCTGGAAGGCGTGTTGAGCGAAAACGGATATGGGGCAGAATCTATTGACGAGATCATGACTGCTAAAGACGCTTCCGGCGAAACCCTTGGCTATGCCTTTACAGTAACAACTTCCGAAGGCTATGGCGGAGACATTCAGTTTGCCATGGGCGTACAGAATAACGGAACTATGAACGGAATCTCTATTTTATCTATCGGCGAAACTGCAGGACTTGGAATGAAGGCTAATACTGATAATTTTAAAAATCAGTTTCAGGATAAAAAAGTAGAAAAATTTAAGTACACAAAAACCGGCGCATCATCAGAAGATGAAATCGATGCCTTAAGCGGCGCTACCATTACTACAAACGCCATGACAAACGGTGTCAATGCCGGACTTTGTGCATTTCAGTATGTGGAAGGAGGAGCGCAATGAAAGCAAATACGCCATCTGAACGTCTGATCAACGGTATCATCAAAGAAAATCCTACCTTTGTACTGATGCTGGGAATGTGTCCCACATTAGCGGTAACAACTTCGGCAGTCAACGGAATCGGTATGGGACTTACTACAACAGCAGTTCTGGCAGCGTCCAACCTTCTAATTTCCCTTCTTCGTAAATTCATTCCAGACGGAGTGCGTATGCCGGCTTTTATCGTTGTAGTGGCATCTTTTGTAACGATTGTGCAGATGCTTTTGGAAGGTTTTCTTCCAGCCCTTTATGCTTCCCTGGGATTATATATTCCTCTGATTGTTGTAAACTGCATTATTCTTGGACGTGCCGAGGCATACGCCTCCAAAAATCCTCCTCTTCCTTCTCTGTTTGACGGAATCGGCATGGGACTTGGATTTACGTTAAGTATCACCTGCATTGGCGCAGTCCGCGAACTGATTGGCGCAGGACAGCTTTTTGGTCAGCAGATCCTTCCTCTGGCAGACGCTGCCACAGGAAAAATGGGATATGAACCTGTCACTATTTTTATCCTGGCTCCGGGAGCTTTCTTCGTACTTGCCATTCTTGCAGCCATCCAGAATAAATTTAAACTGGGCGCTGCAAAGCGCGGGATCGACCCCAGCAATCCAGACAAATGCGGCGGCGCATGCGCTTCCTGCGGAAATACCATGTGTAAAGGAGGAAAACATCAATGAAGGAATTAATGCTGATCATTGTAGGCTCTGCTCTTGTAAATAACGTTGTACTGAGCCAGTTCCTGGGACTTTGCCCCTTCCTTGGCGTTTCCAAAAAAACAGAAACCGCAGCCGGTATGGGAGGCGCAGTTATCTTTGTTATTACTCTTTCTTCCTTTGTAACAAGCGTAATTTATCAGTTTATCCTAGTTCCCACCCATATGGAATATTTACAGACTATTGTATTTATTCTGGTTATTGCAGCTCTGGTACAGTTTGTGGAAATGTTCCTGAAAAAAGCAATGCCTTCCCTGTATCAGGCTCTTGGAGTTTATCTGCCTCTGATCACTACCAACTGCGCAGTTCTCGGAGTTGCGCTGATCAATGTTCAAAAAGAATATAATATTCTTCAGGGTACAGTCAACGGCTTTGCAACAGCAGTGGGCTTTACTTTGTCCATCATCGTTATGGCAGGTATCCGTGAAAAAATCGAATATAACGACATCCCAGAATCCTTCCGCGGATTTCCCATTGTTCTTATTACAGCAGGACTGATGGCCATTGCGTTTTTTGGATTCTCAGGATTGATCTAAGGAGGCGTGAATATGAATATCGGAGCAATTATCATAGCAACTGTTGTGGTTGCGGCAGTAGGCCTCTTTATCGGAATCTTTCTTGGAGTTGCAGGCAAAAAATTTGCTGTCGAGACTGATGAAAAAGAGATTGCTGTCCGTGAAGCACTTCCGGGAAACAACTGCGGAGGCTGCGGCTTTCCAGGCTGCGACGGTCTTGCCGCGGCAATCGCCAAAGGAGAGGCTCCTGTAAACGGATGCCCTGTAGGCGGAGACTCCGTAGGTAGGATCATTGCGGGAATCATGGGCCAGGAGATTAAAGAAACAGCCCGTCAGGTAGCCTATGTAAAATGTACCGGAACCTGCGAAAAAACAAAAAACGATTATCAATATACCGGTGTGGAAGATTGCGAAATGATGGCTTTTGTTCCAGGCGGCGGAGCCAAAAGCTGTTCTTATGGATGCATGGGATTCGGAAGCTGCGTAAAAGCATGTCCCTTTGACGCCATCCATATTATTAACGGAGTAGCTGTTGTAGATAAAGAAAAATGCAAAGCCTGCGGCAAATGCGTAGCCAAATGTCCAAACCATCTGATCGAGCTTGTTCCATATGAACAGACGGTATTTGTAGGGTGCAGCTCCCACGATAAAGGCAAGGCTGTAACATCTGCCTGCGAAGCAGGCTGCATCGGCTGCAAAAAATGCGAAAAAACCTGTCCTAACGGAGCGATTACTGTGACAGATTTCTGTGCCCATATTGATTATAGCAAATGCACAAACTGTGGTGCATGTAAGGAGATTTGTCCAAGAGGCATTATCCTGTAACAGTGCAAACCTGTGCGTTTTAAACTCCCGGCTGCAGATACGATTCTGTAGCCGGGAGTTTTGCATATACATACCCAAACACCTTGCGGGATAGCGCTTTGTGAACAATAACATTTTTATACCCATCCTTCATTTTTCCCGAATGGACGTTTGCTTTTTCAGGATATATATGATATCATAAATCGGTATAAAAAATAATATGGGAGCAAAATCACATGATTTCATTTATACAGGGTCAGATAGTGGATTCCACTGAACATTCCGTTATTGTGGAAACAGGGGGAATCGGCTATGAGATTTATATGACAGGCACATCCATTGAAAAGGCAGCGCGCATAAAAGGAACTGTTAAAATACACACCTATTTTCATGTACGTGAGGATGTCATGCAGCTTTTTGGTTTCCTTTCCAAAGATGATCTGAAGATGTTCCGGCTTCTTCTGGGCGTAAACGGAATCGGACCCAAGGCGGCTCTGGGCGTACTTGCAGGACTTACTGCAGACGAGCTGAGTTTTGCAGTGCTTTCCGATGATGTAAAAACCCTTTCCCGGGCGCCTGGAATCGGCAAAAAGACAGCCCAAAAACTGATACTGGAACTAAAAGACAAGCTGAAGCTGGAAGACGCCTTTGAAAAGAAACTGGCTCATCAGCAGGAGGAAGCAGTCTTATCAGGGGAGAGCGTCAAAGACGGAAGCAAGGAAGCCGTGGAAGCGCTGGTAGCTCTGGGTTACAGCAGTACAGACGCACTTCGCGCAGTACGTAAAGTCAGCGACGTACCGCCAGAGGACGTTGAGGCGATCCTAAAAGCAGCCCTTAAAAATCTGTAGAGGTAAATATGGAAAAAAGAATGATCACTGCTGATGTAACAGAAGAAGATTTTCCTTTGGAGGGAAATCTCCGGCCACAGACACTGGAAGAATACATCGGACAGGAAAAAACAAAAAAGACATTAAAAATTTATATAGAAGCAGCCAGACAGAGACACGACGCTCTTGATCATGTGCTTTTTTACGGTCCTCCAGGACTTGGAAAAACCACTCTTTCCGGTATTATTGCAAACGAAATGGGAGTGCATATGAAAGTTACTTCCGGTCCTGCCATTGAAAAACCGGGAGAAATGGCGGCAATTTTAAATAATCTGCAGGAAAGGGATATCCTGTTTGTAGACGAGATCCACAGACTGAACCGTCAGGTAGAAGAGGTTCTTTATCCTGCAATGGAAGATTTTGCCATTGATATCATGATCGGCAAAGGAGCCTCTGCCCGTTCTATACGTCTGGATCTTCCCAAATTTACTCTTGTGGGCGCCACTACCAGAGCAGGACTTCTTTCTGCGCCTCTCAGGGACCGTTTCGGAGTAATGCACCATCTGGAATTTTATAATCATAAAGAACTGGAAACCATTATCCTTCGATCCGCTCAGGTACTGGATGTGGAGATCGACAAAAGAGGAGCCGCAGAAATCGCCAAGAGATCAAGAGGAACTCCCCGTCTTGCAAACAGGCTTCTGAAACGTGTCCGTGATTTTGCGCAGGTAAAATATGACGGGCGCATCACCTATGACGTTGCTGTATTTGCCCTGGATCTTCTTGAGGTAGATCAGTACGGCCTGGATAAGATTGACCGCCGCATACTGAAAACACTGATCGTAAACTTTAAAGGCGGTCCGGTGGGTCTGGAAACCCTTGCTGCAGCCATAGGAGAAGATGCAGGTACTTTGGAGGACGTTTATGAGCCTTATCTTTTGCAGAACGGGTTCCTGAACCGTACTCCCAGAGGACGTATGGCGTCTGCTCTTGCATACAGTCATCTTGGTTATGAAAACATTTCGTAAATAATTCTATACATTTTGACATATTTCGAGTATAATAAAATGAGATATGTTACTTTGACAGTAAATGAACTGTGAACAGAGTGAACAGCACCGATATGGATAAATCAGGAAATTAATATACACAGGAGGCTTTGTATGGCAGTCAAGAACACGGCACAGGTTGTGATCGGAGGAAAAATCATCACATTGGGAGGCTATGAATCTGAAGAATATTTTCAGAAAGTAGCATCTTATATTAATAATAAAATTGCGGAGCTGAGTGAAATGCCCGGCTATTCCAGGCAGCCTATGGAAACCAAGCACACTCTGCTCAGTCTGAATGTGACAGATGATTACTTCAAGGCCAAGAAACAGGCAGAAATCTTTGAGCAGGATCTCCAGCAGAAGGATCAGGAAATGTATGAGCTGAAGCATGAGCTGATCGCTCTCCGCCTGAAGATTGAAGAGGCGGAAAAGAAACAGCAGGAGGCAGAGCAGCAGAAGCTGGTCCTGGAAGGCAAGGTAAAAGAGCTGGAAGGTGAGGTTGACTCATTACTAAAGTAAAGGTTGGAAGGGGATTGCTTCGGTAGTCCCCTTTGTCTGTTTCACCATAATTTTCCGGAAGCAGAAGTTTTCCGGCATCAAAATAAGAGAGGGATTATGACAGATTTTAATAAAGTAGAACTTCTGGCTCCGGCTGGTTCTTATGAAGCCTTTGAAGCGGCGCTGGGAGCCGGAGCCGACGCAGTTTATCTTGGCGGTCCTGACTTCGGAGCCAGGGCTTATGCAAAAAATTTTACACAGGAGGAGCTGATCCGCGCGATCCGTACAGCGCACCTCCATGGAAGAAAACTGTATCTGACAGTAAATACGCTTCTAAAAAACAGAGAGCTTCAGGAAAGACTGTATGCCTCCCTGAAGCCTGCCTATGAAGAAGGGCTGGATGCAGTGATCGTGCAGGATATGGGGGTTCTTCGTTTTATCCGCCGTGTCTTCCCGGATCTTCCGATCCACGCCAGCACCCAAATGGCTGTAACAGGAGCGGAAGGAATGCAATTCCTGGAAAGCCTGGGTGTTGCCAGAGTGGTTCCTGCCAGGGAATTAAGCCTGGAAGAACTTAAAATAATGCATAGAGAAAGTTCCATTGAGATAGAAACCTTTATCCATGGCGCTCTCTGCTACAGTATTTCCGGTCAGTGTCTCATGAGCAGTATTCTTGGGGGCAGAAGCGGAAACAGAGGAAGATGCGCGCAGCCCTGCCGTCTTCCATATCAGATAAAAGAAAAACAAAGCCGTTTTTCAGGAGACAGGGAGCTTTGTCCCTTAAGTCTTAAAGACATCTGCACTTTGGATATCCTTCCCGAAATCCTTGACGCAGGCGTAACCTCCCTGAAGATAGAGGGACGAATGAAACAGCCGGAATATACTGCTGCAGTAACAGGTATTTACCGGAAATATCTGGATATACTAAAAAATAATAATAAAAATTACCAGGTAGCCGAAGAGGACAGAAGATTTCTTCTTGACGTGTTTAACCGTGGAGGTTCCTGCCAGGGCTATTATAAGCAGCATAACGGATCGGATATGATGGCTTTTCATAATCACAAAAAAGGGACAGGAACACTTTCTGTTTTTACTTCTTCTCCAAAAGAAAAAATAAACGGAAGTCTGCTACTGTTTCCAGAAAGTCCTGCAATCCTTCAGGTTTCCTGCGGCGATATCCAGACCGTAGTTTCCATGGGCGAGGTGCAGTACGCAAAGGATCGGCCTATGGAGGAATCACGCATCCGCCAGCAGATGGAAAAACTTGGAAACACGGAATTTACCTGGAAAAATCTGGATATTCAGATGGGCGAAAACATTTTTCTTCCGGTCAGACTTTTAAACGAGCTTCGAAGAGCAGCTCTTTGCTCCCTGGAAGAAGAGATTCTGAAAAAATACAAAAGAGCTCCCAGGGAAGAGACTGCATATGAATCTGAAATTTCTTCTAAAAGGTCTGTCCGCCCTAAAGAATGTTCTCCTGTATTTTATGCTTCCTGCGAAACAAGAGAACAGGCTGAGGCTGTAATGGCCTGTAAAGAAATAAAAGGCGTATATCTTCCTTTTTATTTAATGAATGAATTTATGGAACAAGGTCGTTATAAAGAAAAGGAACTGTTTCTTTCCCTTCCCCGGGTTGCCAGAGGCGCTGTGCCAAAAGGCTATACCCACCAGATAAAAACCTGGCTTTCACAAGGAATGAAAGGCTTTCTTGTACGTAACCTGGAAAGCTACGGAATGCTTCGCCGCCTTGGTCTTCAAAAATACTGTGTGGCAGACGCTTCTCTTTATACATGGAATGATGAAGCCTGCGCATTCTGGAAAGAAGAAGGGATTCTGAAAAACACAGCTCCTGTAGAATTAAACGAAAAAGAGCTTTCCCACAGAAATAACAATGACAGCGAATTTCTTATTTACGGATATCTGCCTTTGATGCTTTCCGCCCAGTGTGTGCGCAAAAATACTTTAAAATGTGATAAAAAAGAAAGCCAAACCATTCTAAAGGACCGCTACGACAAGGAATTTACCAGCGTCTGCGTCTGCAATCCATGGAAAACGGGAACTACAGAACAAAATCCCTACTGTTATAATATCATATATAACAGTCTTCCCTATGGACTTCAAAAGGAACGGGATGCAGTAAAAACTCTGGGAATGTCGTCGCTTCGACTTTCCTTTACTATGGAATCCAGAGAAGAAACAGAAAAAATCCTCCAGGAATTTACAGATGTTTATTTTTATGGGAAGCCAGCCTTTGGAAGAGAGTTTACCAAAGGACATTTTAAAAGAGGAGCCGAATAGGGGCATATGATTAATGTAATTGTTGAATTATCCAAGTATCTGATCCTTACGCTGATGATTGTTTATACCTTTCACTGTTTTCATACAGTCCGTCAGCAGGATGAAGGAGAAAAAAAAGGACTTCTAAGACAGCAGCTCTCTTTGATCTTCTTTATGGATTTCACAGCCTTTCTTGTTATTTTTCTGAAGACCTTTGATTTTAAAGTAATTATTTTTTATGTGGAGATGATGGGATTCTTCGCTGCAGTCCAGATCCTGTACAGGATTTTTTATAAAAAGGCGTCCCTTCTTCTTCTGAATAATATGTGTATGCTGCTCAGCGTGGGATTTATCATGCTGTGCAGGCTGGATATCGCTACGGCGACCAAGCAGCTTCTGATCGCGGCTGCAGCCAGCGGCATTGCCCTGATCATTCCCGTAATGATCCGTAAGATGCGTTTTTTAAGAAGACTGACCTGGATCTATGCAGGAATAGGAGTTGTGCTTCTTGCCGCCGTTTTTCTTCTTGCAAGGACAAGCTATGGAGCCAAACTATCTTTAATGGGAATCCAGCCCTCTGAAGTGATCAAGATCACCTTTGTATTTTTTCTTGCTTCAATCCTGTCTAAAGACAACAGCTTTCCTACAGTCATTAAGGCCACTGTGATCGCAGGACTTCACGTAGTTATCCTTGTACTTTCCAGGGATCTTGGAAGCGCGGTAATCTTTTTTGCCGCTTATCTTGTAATTATTTATGTATCAACTAAAAATCCGGGATATCTGGGGCTTGGAGTAGCAGGAGGAAGTATCGGCGCAGTTATTGCCTATTTCCTATTTGGTCATGTACGCCAAAGGGTAAGCGCCTGGAAAGACCCCATGGCGGTTTACCAAAACGAAGGCTATCAGATCGTTCAGTCTCTTTTTGCCATCGGTACCGGAGGCTGGTTTGGAATGGGACTTTGCCAGGGCTCGCCAAAGTCGATCCCTGTTGTAAAAAACGATTTTATTTTCAGCGCTATCTGCGAAGAGCTGGGAGGGATCTTTGCCATCTGCCTGATCCTTGTGTGTATGAGCTTCTTCCTGATGATCGTAAATATTGCGTTGAGAATCAAAAATCCTTTTTATAAGCTGATTGCCCTGGGACTTGGAACAGAATATGCCTTCCAGGTGATCCTGACCATTGGAGGAGCAACGAAGTTCATTCCTATGACAGGCGTTACCCTTCCCCTTGTCAGCTACGGCGGAAGTTCTGTAATGAGTACCATTATTATGCTTGCCATTATCCAGGGACTTTATATATTAAGAGAAGACGAGGATGAGGAATTTGAGAGACGTAAAAAAGAAGCAGCGCAGAGAATTCGAGCAAGAGAGGAAGCGCGAAGAAGAGGAGAGATCTAAAAAAAGACGGTCCAGAAACAGAGAATATACCTTTGTTTCCTGGTTCTTTGTAGCCGTCTTTGCCGCAATGATCGGCTATCTTGTTTATTTTAATGTAGTAAAAAGCGAGGATTTTATCAACAGCCCTTATAACACCAGGCAAGATACCTTTTCCGACCGGGTTGTACGAGGACAGATCCTTTCTTCAGACGGAGAAATCCTTGCAAAGACAGATGTATATGAAGACGGCTCAGAAGACCGTATCTATCCCTATGCCAACATATTTGCCCATGTGATAGGATATGATTCCAACGGAAAAAGCGGTCTGGAATCAGAAGCGAATTTTCAGCTTCTGACCTCCCATGAGTTTTTCTTAAGCCAGATGAAAAACGAGTTTCTTGGAAGAAAAAACATGGGCGACACGGTTATATCCACCTTAAGCGCCAAGCTGCAGTCAACTGCCTATTATGCCCTGGGAGACAGAAGAGGAGCCGTGATCGCCATAGAGCCATCTACAGGTAAGATACGCTGTATGGTCAGCAAGCCTGATTTTGATCCCAATTACATTGCGGAAAACTGGGAATGGCTGGTAAATGATGAAAGCAATTCCAGTCTTCTGAACAGAGCCACCCAGGGACAATACCCGCCGGGTTCTACCTTTAAGCTGGTGACTGCCCTTGATTATTTCCGCAAACATAAGAGTTTTAATAATTATTCTTATCTGTGTCAGGGAAGCATTACCATGGAGGATCATACAATCCAGTGTTATAACGGAAGCGTTCATGGACAGGAAGATTTTTATTCTTCCTTTGCTCATTCCTGTAACTGCGCTTTTGCAGATATGGGTACGAAACTTGGAGGCGCTTCTCTTTTGGAAACAAGTGAAGATCTTCTTTTTAACAAGAAGCTCCCTCTGGTTTCCTACAAAAAAAGCTCTTTCAGCCTGAACGGACAGTCCGGCATCCCCCTTATCATGCAGACAGCCATCGGTCAGGGCAATACGCTTGTCTCCCCGGCGCATATGGCCATGATCACCTGCGCTGTTGCCAATAACGGCGTTCTGATGAAACCATATTTGATCGATCAGGTAGTAAATAACACAGGAGAACATGTAGATACCACTGAGCCGGAAGCCTATAAACGTCTGATGACAAAAAATGAAGCCACCATGCTTGGAGAACTGATGAAAGATGTAGTAGAATACGGAACAGCCTCAGCGCTTTCCGGCCAGGGATATACTGCCGCAGGCAAGACCGGTTCTGCCGAATATGACGAGCAAGGCTCCAGCCATTCCTGGTTTATCGGTTATTCCGATGTAGAATCACCGGATCTGGCTGTGGCTGTGATCGTTGAAGGGGGAGGAACCGGAAGCGAGGCCGCCGTGCCTATTGCCTCCCAGATTTTTAATTCCTATTATTATGATTAAGCATAACAAACTTGAGTTTCCGCAAACTGTAATTGAAAAATGAATATGGCTACCCAAAGTGC